>NZ_JANSIN010000025.1:0-37708 GCF_047462115.1 Synechococcus sp. R50.1
CTCGCCTGAAATTCCGAAACTTAGCTGTCCTCTGGGGCCGCTAGGGATTGGGATAAAGCCCGCACCCTGCGCATAGCACGGGTGTCGGGTAGTTTACTGTCTTCGATGACCGGGCCCTCGGGGATCCCACATCTCCTGAAGCTGAACATGGGGGGACCTCACCGGCCCACAAAGTATCTGGCAACACAGCTGGCTGCCCCTCTCTCTGATGTAGTGGGGATGGGGTTGGCCATACCAATCGAGATAAACCGGCCTGCAACCCTCATTGCTCCCGCCATCATCTGTCTGGATCAGGGGGATCAGCCCTCACTTGGGCCACTATGAAAATCATTGGAGTTGAGTCAATGTTGGAGTCGCAGAGGGTGGTTCAAAGTGGGTTATCTTCCCCCGCTGTTTCGAGCAAGCCCGTTCTGGAGTTGCGCCACGTCTCGCTGCAGTACCCCACCAAGGGATCCCCGGTCACGATCATCCGCGACGTCAGCTTTTCTGTTGCCCACTCGGAGTTTGTCTCCATTGTTGGGCCGAGCGGCTGTGGCAAGACTTCTCTTTTGAAGATGATGGCCGGCCTGAACACTGACCATGGCGGCACCCTCTACTTTCAGTTGCAGCCCATCGCCGGCCCCCTGAAGAGTGTGGGCATGGCCTTTCAAAACCCGGTGCTGCTGCCCTGGCGCACAACCCTGGAGAACGTGTTGCTGCCGTTGGAGGTGGTAGAGCCCTACAAGCGCACCTTCAAGCAAAACCTGGCCCAGCACGAGAAGTCGGCGCTGGAGCTGCTGGCCACCGTAGGCTTGGAGGGTTTTCAGAAAGCCTATCCTTGGCAGCTTTCTGGGGGAATGCGGCAGCGGGCTTCCCTGTGCCGCGCTTTGATCCATCAGCCGGAGCTGTTGTTGTTGGACGAACCTTTTGCCGCTTTGGATGCCTTTACCCGCGAGGATATGTGGGAAATGTTGCAACGGCTGTGGATGCGCACCGGCTGCACTGCTATTCTGATCACCCACGACTTGCGGGAAGCAGTTTTCCTCTCCGATACCATTTATGTGATGGGGCCACGACCGAGCGAGATCATCTTTTCCCTCAAAGTGGATCTGCCCCGTCCACGCCCGCTGGAGATCTGCCTGACGGACGAGTTTCACCGCTTGGTCTCGGAAGTGCGCCAGCACATTCGGCGCAGCTATTAGGCCAAAGAGCCCTTGATCCAAAAAATCTGGAAAGGTTTGCTGGACAGGTTACCGCGCATTTCTGCCGAGGGATCCCATGAAAAAATCATTTGACCGATTTTTGCAGACCCAAACGGCTTCTGTGGTCTTGCCCGCTGTCACCATCGTTTTGACCCTTGTGCTCTGGCAGGTGGGGGTGGGGCTGTTCAACGTTCCTCGCTTCATTCTGCCGGCGCCCACCCAGATCCTCGCAGCCATGAACCAGTGGAGCCCGGTGATTCTGCGTCACTCCCTAACCACCCTCACTTCGACGCTGCTGGCCTTTGCGCTGGCTTTGGTGGGGGGGATATTGCTGGGATCGATCATCGGCAGCTCCCGCCTGGCCCATCTGTGTTTGTACCCGCTGCTGGTGGGGTTTAACACCATCCCGAAGGTGGCTTTGGTGCCGCTGCTGGCGATTTGGTTTGGCTTGGGCCTGATCCCGGCGGTGATCACGGCCTTTTTGCTGGCCTTTTTCCCCATTGCAGTCAATGTGGCGGTGGGGCTGGAGACGGTGGAAGCCGAAATGCGGGATGTGCTGCGCTCGTTGGGGGCCAGCTCTTGGGAGATCTTCACCAAGGTGGGGCTACCCCACAGCATGCCCTACCTGTTTGCCTCGTTGAAGGTGGCCATCTCCTTTGCTTTTGTCGGCTCGGTGATCTCGGAGACGGTGGCTTCCAACCAGGGGCTGGGCTACCTGATCGTGTCGGCCAGTTCTTCTTTTGATGTGCCTTTGGCCTTTGCGGGTTTGGTTGCCCTCGGCATTATGGGCATTTTGCTCTACACCTTTTTTGCGGCTTTGGAGCGCTATGTCCTGTCCTGGCGACAGTAGCATCTCTCCCCAGGGAGCCAACCCCTGCCTGAGCTAGCCCAGGTCTGGAAAGGTGGCTCGCACCGCCGGGTGGATGAGCTTGCCTGCCCTGACGTTTAGCCCTTTGGCCAAGGCCGGGTCTTGTTCCAAAGCAGCGGCCAGGCCAAGGTTGGCCAGCTTGAGGATGTAGGGGAGAGTGGCGTTGACCAGCGCTTGGGTCGAAGTCCAGGGGACAGCCCCCGGCATGTTGGGAACGCCGTAGTGTAGCACCCCGTAGGCTTCGTAAACCGGCTGGGCATGGGTGGTAACCCGTGTGGTGGCGATGCACCCCCCCTGATCCACCGCCACATCCACAATGAGGGAGCGAGGACGCATTTGGGCCACCAGCTCTTCTCCCACCAAGACCGGGGCCCGCCTTCCCGGCACCAGCACTGCCCCTACCACCAGGTCGGCCTCGCGAACACACTCTTCCACGCTTTGGGCCGTGCTGTAGAGCAGCTCCACACGGGATCCAAAGAGCAGCTCCAGCTCGTTCAGCCGCTGCAGGTTGATGTCCAAAATCTGCACCCGTGCCCCCAAGCCTACGGCCATTTTGGCCGCCTCGGTGCCCACCGTGCCTCCGCCCAAGATCACCACCCGTCCCGGCGGCACCCCCGGGATCCCGCCCAGCAACACGCCCCGCCCCCCCTGCTGTCGGGTGAGGTAATGGGCGCCAAACTGCACCGAGAGCCGCCCGGCAATCATGCTCATGGGCATCAACAAGGGCAGGGATCCATCTGCCAATTCCACCGTTTCATAGGCGAGGCAGGTGGCTCCCGACTGCAGCAGCGCCTGGGTCAGCTCGCGGCTGGCGGCCAAGTGCAAATAGGTGAACAGAATAAGGTCGGGATGGAGCAGAGAATACTCAGCCGGCAGAGGCTCCTTGACCTTCACCACCAGCTCCTGCCGGTAGATCTCCTCAGGGGTGGCGGCCAGTTTGGCCCCCGCTTTTTGGTAGTCCTCATCCGTGAAGCCCGCCCCCTGGCCCGCTTGGGTTTCCACCCACACCTGATGCCCCTGTTCGGTTAAGGCCCGCACCGCCGCCGGTGTCAGCCCGACACGGAACTCTTGCTCTTTGATCTCTTTGGGCACGCCAATTCGCATAGGGATCCCCGTAGGGCTGCTTTCCAGTCTAGACAGACTCTCCCCGCAATGGGATCCCTGGCCTGAGCAGGAGAGCGAAAATTGTAAAGTTTTGTGCGCGATCTGTCGGGGCAAGCAATCGCCAGGCTAATTTTGTTAGCTCAAGATTTCAAGGGCAAACCTAGATCTCTTGCCATGATTGGCACGAAAACAAGACATAACAGCCTCAGAAAGCCCAATTTTCTTGCTTGCGCTTATCCCCAAGAGCAATGTTAATATCTATGTCACGAAGTCTCCGTACTCCCTCGCGAACGCACCTTGAAAACTGCATGGATTCAAGCTTTTCCGGGGGTAGGGTTGATCCCTACCTTTTCCCCGCAAGGGGACGGAAACTCCAGTACGACCCAACCGTCGTGGTAGGGTGCCGCAAGTTGATCCCTACCTTTTCCCCGCAAGGGGACGGAAACCATTTTTACTCCTCCCTTCTCAGGGGATAAAGAACAGTTGATCCCTACCTTTTCCCCGCAAGGGGACGGAAACGCGTCTCTGGTCACTTCTTGCGTCGCATCACGCTTTGGAAGGTTGATCCCTACCTTTTCCCCGCAAGGGGACGGAAACAGCCAACTTATTGATGAACTCACCAAAGCCTTCATTCAAGGTTGATCCCTACCTTTTCCCCGCAAGGGGACGGAAACCACTTCGTCCGGCGTCAAGATCCAACGCCGTTTCATTGTCGGTTGATCCCTACCTTTTCCCCGCAAGGGGACGGAAACTCGACGTGGATACCCGGCTTGAAGGGCTTTTCACCAAACGTTGATCCCTACCTTTTCCCCGCAAGGGGACGGAAACGCCTTGTCGTGTGGATACTCTTTCCAAAGGTCGAGTTCCCCGTTGATCCCTACCTTTTCCCCGCAAGGGGACGGAAACGGCCGTATGGTCTGCAGCACACTGGGGTACTGTTTGACCGTTGATCCCTACCTTTTCCCCGCAAGGGGACGGAAACTGAGCCTTTGACTGGAACTCCACTATAGTGAAGCCACCAGTAGTTGATCCCTACCTTTTCCCCGCAAGGGGACGGAAACTCGTGCATTAGCCAAACAAATCCATGATGCAGGGGATTTCATCGTTGATCCCTACCTTTTCCCCGCAAGGGGACGGAAACTCGTCGTCCTCAGACCAGGATTCGGGGAGAACCCTCCAGGTTGATCCCTACCTTTTCCCCGCAAGGGGACGGAAACCTGGAGCAGGTTAGGGAGAGAATTGAACATGAATTGGAGTTGTTGATCCCTACCTTTTCCCCGCAAGGGGACGGAAACAGTATGGACACCTACGGGTCATTCTGACCCACCGCTGTGTTGATCCCTACCTTTTCCCCGCAAGGGGACGGAAACCATAAAACCAGATTAACTTTCCGTTATGACCATACGGTTGATCCCTACCTTTTCCCCGCAAGGGGACGGAAACGTACGCTGGACGCCATGCGTCTAGCCCGCAAGTTTCTCGTTGATCCCTACCTTTTCCCCGCAAGGGGACGGAAACATCCGAAGGCTTCGATGTCACTGGGACCAGGCCATTGAAACGCGTTGATCCCTACCTTTTCCCCGCAAGGGGACGGAAACTCTGGGAGAGTCCAGACCATCCAACCGAAAGTTTTGACCAAGTTGATCCCTACCTTTTCCCCGCAAGGGGACGGAAACATGCCCCTAGATTTCGATTAGAACCGCACCGTTGTTTGTTGATCCCTACCTTTTCCCCGCAAGGGGACGGAAACCCGGCGTCCATAGGACGCGCTTTTTCACTTTTCAACTCCTTGTTGATCCCTACCTTTTCCCCGCAAGGGGACGGAAACACCCGGTTCCATCCGGTTTCTAACACGATCCAGTGGCGTTGATCCCTACCTTTTCCCCGCAAGGGGACGGAAACGCCAGGATCCGATTCTTTAAGCTCTCGGGATTAACCTCGTTGATCCCTACCTTTTCCCCGCAAGGGGACGGAAACCTGAGCTACGCGAGGCGAGAGGAGAGAGAAAGGAAAGTTGATCCCTGCCTTCTTCGAGACATCCTTGAGAACTGAGACTGGCGGATTCTAGGGTGGATCCCTAGCGCAGGAAACGGGCCAGCAGCACCAGTCCGATGCCGCCGAACAAGATGTTGAAGCTCCAGGCTGCCGCCCAAGGGGGAAGGGCTCCCACTTCTCCCAGGCTGCGAGACACGCTCAGAACCACGTAGTAGCCAAACACCAACAGGATCCCGAAGACGACGCCCCCGTAGCGTCCCACCCGCCGCGCGGTGGTGGATCCCAGGGGTAGCGAAATCAGCACGGCAAAAAAGCTGGCCAAGGGCAGGGAGAAGCGCATGTGGAACTCGGTGCGCAGAGCCTGAGTATTGAGATTGGAGCGGGCCAAACGGGAAATCCGCTCCGCCAGCTCCGGCAAGCTCAACTCGCTGGGGGGAACCGGCGGCTGCATTAGGGTAGCCAGATCCTGGGAAACTTGCAACGGCTTGCGATGAAACGTTTGCTCGGCAATGCTGAGACCCGTGGGGCCGTAAAGGTGGGTCGCTCCTTCGCTCAGGCTCCACTCCAGTCCGTTCCACACTGCCTGAGCGGCCAAGGTCACTTCCGCCAACTGGTATTTGCCTCCCGGCAAGGGATCCACCCGCAAAATCGTAACATCTTGCATCGTATTTAACCGGGGATCCACTTGGCGGATGAAGAACCAGAGGTTGTCTTCGGTTTTGAAAAAGACATCGTATTGCACCGGGGTGGTGGCCTGGGCCAGCAAAGCCTGCTGATCGATCTGGCGGATTTGCTGTTTACTGGCCGGCAGCAACACGTTGCTGATGAAAAAAGCGCTCAAGCTCATGGCCAACCCCACCAGCAGCAGGGGCCGGAAAATCCGGCTAAACGGGATCCCGGCTGCCCGCATAGCGGTGATCTCGCTGTTGCCGCTCAGCTTGCCCAAGGTGAGCATGGTGGCAAAAAAGGCGGCAATGGGCATGCCCAGCACCACCATCTCCGGCAGATCCAAAACCAAAAGACGCAACACCGTTAGAGGCGGGACGGATCCCTCGACCAGCCGCTCGGCCAGGGTAAACAGTCGGCCCACCAGCAGCAGCAGGGTTCCCCCCGCAACACCGGTCAGCACTGGGGTGAGCATCTGCCCAAATAGATAGCGCTCCAGCAGCCAGAACTTGGTGAGCAACCGTGCCATGTTTGAGAATTGAAAGGGATCGCCCTCATCCCCAAGGGAGAGGCGAGTTGCAATAGCCGAAGAATCGGCGGCAAAAGCCCTGAACCAGGCTTATCGATTTATTCTCGCTCAAGGGCTTGGGGCAGGTGGGGGAAACGACTCCGTTTTGTCGGCAGGATCCAAACGCGGCTGAGGAGAGTTGAGGAGAGGTTCGGACGCGGGATCCAGCTTGGCACCCCAGGTGACCAGGTAGGCCCGCTGTTCGGGGGAAAGGCGGTGAGCTTGGCGAAAATCTGCTCCTGCCACGATGGCGCCGGTGTAGGCCCCGGTCTTGAAATCGGGCTTTTGCCCCGGCTGAGCAGGGGAAGCTGTCTGAGGGGATCCCACAAACAGCAAAGCGCGGTAGAGATCGGCCCCGCGCAGGTCGGCATCCCGCAAGTTAGCTCCGCACAGATTGGTGTGGCTGAGATCGCAGCTGCTCAGGTTGGCTCTCTCCAGGCTGGCTTCGCTGAAATCCACCGCTCGCAACAGGGTGCCATGCAGGTCGGCTCCCTCCAGCATCGTGCCCAGGTTGACCACTCGGATGCCGTTCACGCGATCCCGCTGGTAACCCCCTTTGCCGTCCAGAATGGGTCGGCCCAGGTGTTGATCCCGCCGCAGAGGGCTGAGCAGGTTAGCGGTGGAGAGAAAGCGCAGGATCTTGGCTTTGCCGAAGCGATCCACCCCGTTCAACAAAGCAGCCGTGCGCCCGGCAGCAATGGCCCGCTCCAGGGGCCAATCGTCCAACTGCCCATCGGGAGACAAGACCAGGTTGGAAATGCCTTCAAAGTAGGCGTCGATGGTCTGCTGCTGGGTAATGATGTTCTGCTGAATGGTGAGATCGCGGGAGATAATGTACTGCCGCCAGGCAATGTAGGCGGCCAGGATGGCAATCAAGATTTGGCCTGTGGCCCCGAACACTTCTCCCAAAGCCCCAATTGCTTCCCAACTCAGGGATCCCAAGGCAGAAAACAGCCCGCTCCCGGCAATCCCTCCCATCACGGCCAAGCTGAGGGCCACTCCCGCCCAGGCCAATTGAGGCCAAGTGGTCAGCCACCGACAGAGGTCGCGTCCGATCTGAGCCCAAAGCGATCGCCCCCACCAGCCCGCCAGGCCCAGCCAAGCCAGCACCGCCCCCCAGCCCAAGACCGGCTGAGCCATCAGCTTTCCCAAGAGCAGCAAGAAGGCCGGGATCCCCAACAGCAGCAGATGAATCAGGGGTTGCCACGGTGAGACCGGAGACAGCAGGATCCCGGATTCAAGCAGCGACGGCTCTTGGGGCAGATGTTCGGGGGCAAGGGTTTTGTAGGTCATGGCGCAAGCAGGGAGGTTACTCTAGGGCTAGTGTTAGACTTGCAAAAAAAGCCTGCGTTAGTCCGTATTTAGAGTTGGAGAATAGGGCAGGCCCCTGCCTGCTCAGTTTGGTAGGATAACCTCGGCCTTTCTTCTCTAGCCCAGCCTGGTGTGAGGATAACCACCATGATCTCTTCCCTATTGTCCTTACTGCCTATTGGTCTGCAGAAATCCGGCGAACACCAATCTACAGCAGTCCTGCCCGGCCTGCGGGCGCAGCGCCATCGTTCTGCAATGCTGACGCGGCTGGCAACCTCTCTGATGCTTGGCACCACCTTACTGCTGACAGCAAAGTTGGATCCCGGCTGGGCGCAAACTTCCCTGGACACCGGCATTACCGGTGAGCAGACCCTGCCTCAAGCTCCCCCGCTCCCGGACAATCGCCCGGCCATTTTCGTGGATGCAGCCAACGGCAGCGATACCCGTGGGGATGGATCCCGCAATAACCCCTTCAAGACGATTACTTATGCCATTCAGCGGGCTGAGGCTGGCAGCGTCATTCAGCTTTTTCCCGGGGTATATAGCGAGGAGAGCGGCGAAACCTTCCCCATCCGTCTGAAAGCCGGCCTCACCTTGCGTGGGGACGAGTCCACCTTGGGAGAGGGCTATCTCATCACTGGCGGCGGTACCTACATGAGCCCGACCCTAGGCCGACAAAATGTTGCTCTGCTGGCAGAAACCGGCGCAGAAGTGCGAGGAGTTACCCTGCGCAACCAGGGGCGGCGCGGCTATGCCCTCTGGGTGGAATCTGCCTCCCCGCGCATTCTCAACAACAGCTTTGTGGGCAGCATCCACGATGGGATCTTCATTGCCGGCGCTTCCAATCCCTGGGTGGAGGGCAACCGCTTCTATAAAAACGGGGCCAACGGCATTTCCGTCTTGGGCACCTCCCAGCCCACCATCATCAATAACCTGTTCCAGGAGACCGGCTTTGGCATCACCATCGACCAGCGCTCGGCGCCTATTGTGCGCAACAACCGCATCCTGCAGAACCGTACCGGCGTGATCGTCGGGGGCAGCTCCAGGCCCATCCTGCGCAACAATCTCATCGCCCAGAACTTGGAGACCGGCCTCACCGCCATCACCACTGCCCAGCCGGATTTGGGCACGGCCACGGATCCCGGCAACAACATCTTTGAGGGCAACGGCCAATACGATATCAACAACGCCACCCGCGGCCTGCGCCTCAATGCCAACGGCAACCAACTGCGGGGCCAGGTCAAAGGGGATCTGGATCTGTCCGGTCAAACCACCGTTGCCGCCCTTCCCGACAGCGCTCCCCGCCCCATTGCCCCTGGCACTTTGGCTCTGCCCAGCGCTCCGGCCCAGCCGGCTACTCCCAGGGATCCCCGGCCAGCCGCTGAGACCCCCTCCACCTTGCCGGTTTTAACGGTGCCCCAGTCTACTGCCCCGGTTCCCCCCTCTCCGCCCCAAGGATCCGGAGGGCGCATCTTGCCAGATCCCTCCAGCCCTCAGGCAACTCCCCAGCCCCAACCTCCGGGGGAGCAGTTTGTGGCTGTCCCCTTCACCCCCGATGGCTCTACCACACCTGCCCAGCCGGCTGACCCTGTTCCCAGGCCACCGTCGGCTCCCCTCACGGATATCACCACCCTCCTGCCTCCGCCGGCCCGTCGCCCGTCCACGGGGATCCCAACTACTCCCTCTGCTCCCACTACAACTCCAGTTGCCCCCCCTGTGGTTGCTGTGGGTAACGACTCCGTTTCGCCAACGCGAACGGCAACTCAATTTCGCGTGTTGGTGACCCCCAAAAGCAGCGATGACTTGAACCGATTGCGGCAGCTCATCCCCGAGGCGGTGGAAACGGTTTTCAACGGCAGAACAGTGTTGCAGGCGGGCCTGTACGACAGTCGCAGCCAGGCCCAGTCGGTCTTGGATCGGCTGTTGGATGCCGGCTTTGAGGCGGTTGCCGAGATGATTTTCCGCTAGCGACCCCCCACACTGCCGGCTTGCTTCTCCATAGCGGTACGAGGGAGCCTTGATCCCAGTTCTTTGGCGGGGTGGCCAGCCATTGAGCCCAAGTCTCCTTGGTCGCTGGCAAGGGAATTGACTACAAGTGCTTGCCAAGAGCGATGACGGCTCGAACACCCCCTCTCTAGTCCAGCGGATCCAGTCGGTAGCGGCTGAGCCAGTGATCCAAATGCACTTCCTCCTCATCCAGCAGTTGGGCGTTGATCAACCCCCGTTTGAAAGCAAGGCGGATGGCTCTGGCCCGCAAGCTGAAAGTGGTTCCCCACTCGTCGCTCTCAATTTGGTCGTTGCTGACTTCTAACTTGTCGTAGAGGTTGCGCAGACGGTTGGTTACCCCTCGGCGGGACAAAAAGCGCCGTGCAGCAATGGCCTGGTCGGTGAGGCCAAGGGCAATGTCGATCAGCACTTCGTACTCGGCATCGCTGAGACCGGTGATTTTGTTTTGTGAACGGGAATCGACCCCGCGCACCTCTCGGTCGATCACGCATTGCTCATCCTGCACCACCGCTTGGATGGCGCTGACCAATTTTTCATCGGTGCAATTTTTCAAAAGGTAGCCATAGACGGTTTGCGGAGGCACGATCTTGTGCAGCTCCCGCACATAGACTTCATCGGCAAAATGCGACCAAAAAATGATGCGCGTGCTGGGGCACTCTGACCAAACCTGCCGCGCTACCTCGATCCCGGTCATCTCAGGCATGCGAATGTCCATCAACACAAAGTTGGGGTGGTGCTGACGGTAAAGTTCCAACGCCTCTCGGCCATTCGAGGCCATGTATACCGGGCCGAACTCAGGCAAATGTTGCGTCAGTAGGCTATGGACATGCTGACGGTAAAGAGCGTCATCTTCAGCAAGGAGGGTACTCACAGGCCTTTATCAGAGTTACCGAATACTTTCTTTTCACTTCCTAACTCTAAAAACACCCACAAGGGAAGGCAAGGCACTATTGAGCAGTACTCAAAAGGAGCAAGGGATCCCCTCCACCGGCGATGAGTAGCGGCTCAGGAAAAGGAGTTCGTCCCGCTCTCGTCCTGTGGACGGTGCGGTTTCCCCTAGCACCCACGCAAACGGCCAATGAACTTCTCCACCGCAGACGTCGAAAACTTTTGATAAGCAGCAGTCTATGCTGTTTCTACGGCAGAGGCCAAAAATGCCTCAATCTCAGAGCGCTGGGGCAAGCTAGGTTGGGCTCCCGCACGGGTTACGGCCAAAGCAGCGGCGGCATTGGCAAAACGCAGGGCTTCCCTCAGGGATCCCCCGGCAGCCAAACAAGCAGCTAAGGCCCCACAAAACCCATCTCCGGCAGCGGTGGTATCCACCACTTCCACAGGATGAGCGGGCCAATGGCCACTTTCTTCCCCATCTGCCCAGACCAGCCCTGCCCCTCCCAAGGTGAGGATAACGGCTGGGATCCCGTGTTTCTGCAGTTCTTGAGCCACCTTTTGGGCTTGTTCCGGCGTCTCCACAGGGGATTGGGCAAGGGCAGCCGCTTCGGTTTCGTTGAGCACCAAGTAGCGAACCTGGCGCAACAGGGATCCCGGCAATGGCACGATGGGCGCAGGGTTGAGCAAAATCGGGATCCCTTGGGCAAAGGCTTGTTCTGCTGCAGCTTGCACGGTGGGCAGGGGGATTTCCAGTTGCAGCAGGAGCAGGGCCGCCGGGGTAAAGGGAGGCAAATGCTCCGGCATATAGCGACCATTGGCCCCAGGGCTGACCACGATTCTGTTTTGCCCGCCGGGATCCACTGTGATCAAAGCTAGGCCGCTGGGCCCCTCCAACTGCCTCAGGTGGCGGGTATCCACGCCGTTGTGCTCCAGGTTTTCTTGGAGCAGATGCCCAAACCCATCGGATCCCACTGCTCCCCACATCTCTACTTGGGCTCCCGCCCGCGCCGCTGCCACCGCTTGATTGGCTCCTTTGCCGCCAGGGTAGGTGGCGTAGTCGGATCCCAGCACCGTTTCGCCAGGGCCGGGATGATGGGGCACCCGCACCACCAAATCCATGTTCAAGCTACCCACCACTCGGATTGGGCCTGCCATCGGGCTTGTGGGGAAATCCTGTTGGAAAAGCAGAGATCTAGAGATCTTTGGTTTGGATCCCTGGGCAGCTATTGTATCAGCCGCCGGTCTTGGCCAGGGATCCCCTCGAGCGCCCTACCACGCGGCAAGGGCTGATAGCAGTCGTGGTTTTTATTACCATCTATTTCAACTGATCGCGCTAGCGGGCCGGAGGCCTTAGCAGGAAGCAACCGGTCGTTTGTTTCACCTCAACGGTGAGATAAATGACTATGCGTTGTGGAACGGTTATCTGTAGGGATTGGTCGCCCTTCGACATATCGCCACTCTGCTGAAAACACAGGGCAAGAACCCGATTCCAAAGGTTGAGGATCCCGACTATCTTGGTGGGTGTTGACCCAGGAAGCAAGCCATGCTGCTGACCACTACAGACGTGCTCCAAGGTAGAGAGGTTGAGCGTTACTTGGGCATTGTTACCGCCGAGGTAGTTTATGGCACCAATGTTCTACGGGACTTCCTTGCTAGCCTCCGCAACATCATCGGGGGACGCACAAGAACCTATGAAGAAGTTCTCGAGAATGCCCAGAAAAAGGTTTTGGAAGAGTTGGAGCAGCGAGCCAAACGTTTGGGAGCAAATGGCATCCTAGGCGTTAGCATTCATACCAACATGAGCGCGACAATGATCCTCGTTACCGCCGCCGGCACCGCCGTCAAGCTGCGCTAGAACCTTTAGGCCAGGCTTTCCATCACCGCCTCGTCGATCTCGAAATTGGCATAGACATTCTGCACATCGTCTAGGTTGTCGAGACGCTCCATCAGGGCAAGCACTGACTTGGCCGTATCGGGATCCTCCACATGCACCTCCGTAGAGGGGATCCAGCGGATGGCCGCATCTTGCACTGGGTAGCCCTCTTTTTTCAGGTAGGTGGCCACCTGCTCCAGCAGGGTGTAATCGCAGTAGACTTCTGCGTCGGTTCCCTCTACCTTGAGATCCTCCCCGCCTGCTTCGGCTACCGCTAGCAGCAGAGCTTCGGGATCTGTCACCCCCTCTAGGCTAATCACCCCTTTTTGCCGGAACAGCCAGCTCACGCAGCCGGCTTCTCCCAAGCTGCCGCCGGTTTTGCTGAAGGCTTCTCGCACCTCGGCAGCCGTGCGGTTGCGGTTGTCGGTCATGGCCTCGATCAACACAGCCACCCCACCGGGGCCGTAGCCCTCGTAGCGAACTTCTTCCAGGGGGCTGTCGTCGCTCCAGTTGCCGGCTCCCTTGGCAATGGCTCGTTCAATGTTTTCGCTGGGCATCCCCGCTGCTTTGGCTTTCTCCACTGCCGCCCGCAACTGAAAATTCCCATCCGGATCTGGCAAGCCGTTGCGAGCTGCCACGATGATGGCCCGCGAGAGTTTGGTAAAGAGGCTGCCCTTTTTGGCATCTACACGGGCCTTTTGCCGTTTAATGTTGGCCCACTTGCTGTGTCCTGCCATGCCGCCACACACCAGTCAAGCAATGAATTGGAGGGATCCCTCCACTTTTGAAGCCTAGATCACCTCGGCTCAGGACTCAACCCCGCGACAACTGGGAGGGCACTGGCCTGGTCACAAAACAAGGGATCCTGAGGATCCCTCACAACCCAGACTTAGCCACCCCATAACCCCCTCAGGGCTGAATCGGCTGCCGCTGGATCACATCCCCTTGGGGCGGAGGCGGAGGGGCTGGGGTTTCTTGAGGGGTAGGCGTTGCCTCTATGGGAGGAGTTTCCCCAGGAGGCGGGGGCAGAGGGGGCACACCTTCTCCAGGCACAGGCCCAGGTGTAGGCGTGGGGGTTGGGGATGGAGTTAGAAAGGGCGTCACCTGTCCCAACAGCTCGGCATAGAAAATCGCATCTTGCTCTGGCCCAAAGCGCCCCACTTCCCAACGGTGACGGGGCACAAACATTGTTTGCAGCAGCACTTCCCGGCTGACAAAAGCGGGAGTACCCGAGAAGACGTAGCCATCGACAATGACTCGATTCAAATCGGGCCGAGTTTGAAACACCCGATCCACCTCCCGCAGCATCTCCGTATCCAGCCGCCCCAGCAGAGTTTCCAGGGTGTCTTCAGGGCTGATCGGTACCCGTACCGAAAAGCGATAGCCTTCGCAACGATAGTCCCCACAGATCTTGACCAGCTCGTTACGCACCCGGATTTGCGCCCCAGGATCCAGATTGCGCCCCGGCACAAGGACTTCTTCCTGAGGTTGCTGTTCGACCGGCTGGGCCCATAGCTGGAGTTGACTTGCCCATCCTGCCCAAACTAGGGATCCGAAAAACAAGCCAAATCCCAAGCCTTTCAGGGGAAGGCTCCAACCCAGACTGCCCTGCTCAGAGCGAGGTGAAACGGGGGGCTCACAATCCTGGATCGGGCTGTTCATAAAGCGTTGACCGATTCTTCAGCGATGGCTACCGCCAAATCTACCCGACATCGGCCAGAGAGGCACTAGGCAGGGAGAAAAATAGGGTATTGGCCTCGGATCAGTTTCAAAACAGGGGCAGAAGAGAAGCTTTGACCAAGAAAACTGGGTTGCAAGCCCCGCCCTAAGGCCTACGGCCCGCTGACGCGACCAGGGCGGCTTTGTGCTATGGTGTTGAACGAACTCCGCCAACTTGAATAGGGCGCAGTGTCAACAGGGAAAGTATCTGGGAGTTCATCCCAGTAGGTGGCGTCATAGCATCCCCCACCACTTGCAAGGGTGGTGTAGCTCAGAAAGTTAGGAGTCATCCTGCAACCTGGGAAAGAATCCTTGCCATTTAGGGCAGGGAGAATGTCAAGCGATGGGCCTGCAGCTCCACTATCGTACTTGGGGAGAAGGGATCCCCTCCCTCCCAATCTTGATGCTCCACGGCCATCCGGGCAATGCCGACTGCATGGCGGTATTTGCAGAGGCAGTGGCGGGAATGCACCCCTGTGTGGCGCCAGATCTGCGCGGCTATGGACGTTCGCAGGTGGTGGATCCCTTCGAGATGGAGGAGCACCTGGAGGATTTGGAATTACTGCTCAATCGCCTGGGCTGGCAGGAGTGTCTGGTTCTGGGCTGGTCCTTGGGCGGGATCCTGGCCCTGGAGTTGGCTTTGCGTCTGCCGCAGCGGGTAAAGGGTTTGGTCTTGGTGGCCAGTGCCGCCTGCCCCCGCAGCAACCATCCCCCCACCGATTTTTGGGATCAGGTCAACACCGGCGTTGCCTCGCTGCTCAACTGGCTTTGGCCCGGCTGGGAATGGAACATCGAGACCTTTGGCCGTCGCTCCCTTTACCGCTACCTGATGCAGCAACAGACCCCAACGGCCTATCGGTATTTGGCGCACATGGCCTTGCCCGCCTATCTGCACACCTCCCCCCAGGCTCGCCAAGCTCTGCGCGCCGCTTTGCAACGGGGCTACAACCGCGAGGGAGATCTGCACCGAATTCGCATCCCGGTACTGCTCATGGCCGCCGAGCAGGATTGCCACATCACCGCCAACAGCAGCCTGGCCACAGCCCGCGCCCTGCCCCACTGCACCTGCATTGTCTATCCCAACGTGGCTCATCTCTTTCCCTGGGAGATCCCCGACCGGGTGGGACAGGATCTGCGCCGCTGGCTCAGCGCTCAAGACTGGGCAAGTGGGATCCCGGTGGTTGGCTCTTCCGCTCCCTCTGCAGACAAGGCGGCAGAAGCCTGACCCTGGGCCAACTTCCGCAGCCGGGCAAAGGCCTCTTCCTCCAGATGGATCTGCTGCTGCTGTTGTTCTTCTGGGGTGCGCAGGCGCTTTCCCAACGGCTGTTGCAGCGTGCCCAAGAGCAACGGCTCGGAAACTCCCGGCTCGGGATGGATGACGGTGCGGGCCCGCAAGGTGAACACCGGCGAACCGGTGGAGAAGCGGCCCGGGGATCCCAAATCGCTGGCCGCCTGCTTCAGGGTGAGGATCAGTTGCTCTGGGGTGATATCCGGGCTGACAGCAATAACCGCTCGATCCGCCCCTTGGTCATAGACGGTGGTGTAGGGGGCAGCACCGGGAATGCGGGAGCGAAAGATCGGCCCCAAGCTGAGGGCAAAACATCCCGCTGTTAAAACCAGCGCAAACGCCGTGTAGCCCACCAGCGCAAACTTCAAGGGCCAATTGCGGATCCAGGCCAGCAGGGTGAGCACAGCCAGCAAGCCTGCCAGACCTAGCCCAATTCGGGTGGCAGAGGCAAAGAAAGACTCTAAAGTTCCATCCATAATTCCCCAGTTTAGCTAGACTGCCGGGAAGCCCTGCCCTCTATGCATCAGCATGAGTGCGGGAGTATGTCACCCCCTAGAGCTTCATCTCTAAGTGCAGGGTAAGCGCGATTCTAACTGCCCTATCTAGGGATCCCGTCCTGCTGCCGCGAACGGTGTTGGGCAGAGTAGCCCTCAGAACATCGCCGGGCCAACATAGCTTGGTC
This sequence comes from Synechococcus sp. R50.1, assembly GCF_047462115.1. Taxonomy (NCBI): domain Bacteria; kingdom Bacillati; phylum Cyanobacteriota; class Cyanophyceae; order Synechococcales; family Synechococcaceae; genus Synechococcus; species Synechococcus sp. R50.1. The sequence continues at coordinate 16,151 of NZ_JANSIN010000025.1, forward strand.
TATCTCGTGGTACCACTTGTTTCAGATCTTCACGCCCTCCTTATCTAGCCGGTAGGCTCGTAGTGACAGGTTACCCAAAAGACCTCCATCCCGCTGCCGCGAAAGGCTGCCTTTGTCTCAAGTCAAGACGAAGCTTATTCAGGATCTGGACGCAAGATGCCCTACAACCTACTCCAGAAGGGCTTGGCCGTTTCTATCACTGGGTCTTTGGTGAGAAGAGGCGAGAGGGATCAACCTACCAAACCCAGAAAGCAGCGAGCCTTACAGCTCGTCACAGCAGACTAAAAATCATGGGCAAGGTCGGATTCGAACCGACACGGTTTCCCGCCGCATTTTGAGTGCGGTGCGTCTACCAGTTTCGCCACTCGCCCGACCTGGAAACATTATCCTACTGAACTGGCGAAACCTCGTCAACCAATCCTCCCAACCCTAGTTGCGGCGGTCTTTCTCCAGTTGCTGGGCCTTTTGCCGAAGCTGGCGGGTTTGCTCCATCACCTCCTCCAGATCCTCGTGGGATAGCCGCTCGACGTAGTTGATCTTGATCTCTTCCAGCAAGTCTTGCAGGAGAGAGCGAATTTCCTCCAAAGCGTGCTCCTGGGTGAGTTCTCGTGCCAAGACTTCACCAAACCGCTGCATCAGTTGCGCTGCCAGCTTGGAGCCGACGGGATCCTCGAAACTGCCCGTCAGGGTTTTGTAGGTGGTGGTGGTCAGCTCGTTGGCCAGGCGCTCCGTCAGTTGGCCAGGCAGGGATCCCAGGCCGGGAAGCTGTTCTAGAGTTTGCATGGCAGGCAACTGCTTGAGCAGGCCATCCAGGTTGTAGCGGAGCAGTTGTTGCAATTCCGGTTGCACCTGGGGCAAAACGCGGTAGAGAACAATGCGAAAAACCAGGTTGGCAATCGCCTCCAGCTCGTTGGTGTTGTTGATGTCAATGTAGTCGCGCTGGGTACGCGCTGCCGGCAGCAGGGGCAGGGATCCCCGCTGAATGGATACCTGGATTTGGTTAATCACCCGCACAACAATGACTTCCGTCAGATCCTCGGCGAAGTTGGTAACAAAGCCCTGGCTCACCTGGGCGCGTACCCGCTCCAGATCCAGCAACTGTGCTTGTCCCAGCCGGATGGTGACGGGGATCACCCGCAGCCAGCGCCAAAAGGGCAGCAGCAGCAGCACATCGTACCAACGCCAGAGCATAGCATCCAGCCAATTGACGCCGGTGTAGCGACGGCTGATGGCCACCGTGCGCAGCAAAAATTCCAGCCCAAACAGAAGCACGAAGGGAAAATCCAGCACCGGGAAAAAGTCAACAGGGTTACCGCTCTCACCAATGGGGCGGAAATAGTTGGTCTCAAAGAGGGGGCGCAGCCGGGTCTGGAAAAATTCAATTCCATCTGCGGGATCGGCGCCGGCCAAGTACTCAGCAGTCCAAAAGCGGGCAAAGGCGGCTCTGGCAGAGTCGGCTTCTGGGATGTGCTCCCGCATCAAATTGAGGATACGCACAAACTGGCCAGTTTTGTTGGCGCCCTGAAAGGGATTGGTCTCAATCATCTCGTCGCTGAGCTCCCGCAAGCGGGCCAGGATTGGTGCTGCCGCTTCCGACTCCACGCCAAACCGCAGGGTAACCTGGCGCAGCTCATCCACCAAGGCCAAGTAGCGCTGGGTTTCGGGGTTGGGCTCGATACCTTTGATGGGATCGTATAGGTCGGTCACCGGGGAACGGCTGGTTTCTTCGGAGAGAATCGGCAGCGGAATGGGAGGACCAAAGGCGCCAAAAATTTGCACCCGACCCTGGAGCCAAAAATCTCGCCCAGGCACATAGCTCATGTCGAAGAGCACCAAGCACAGGTTGCTCAGGGCCAGCAGGGCCATCCCCTTCTCGTAGAGGAGCAGCCAGCGACTTCGCCCCCTGAGGACAGAGCGTCTGAGAATCCGTTGAGCAGCGTTCAAAGGACTCCGTCTCGGCCTTGGGTCAACCGGTTGGTTTGAGTCAGCCTTAGTCTACCACCCCTGGGGTGAGCCACCCTTGGCTTGAGCAAGCTGTAGTGCAACCTGGCCAAAATGCCGCCAAATGGCCTCTGCCTGTGGCCCCACCTGGCGCAGAATCCAACCCTTACAGATGGGATCCGGAGACTTGACCAGCCAGTATGGGGACTCCGTTCCGCTGATGTGAACGGTCAGCCAAGTGGGTTCCGGCCAATCCCCCAGCAAGTACAGGGATCCCCAACAGAGATGGGATCCCAGCACTGACGCGGCGGAGACCTGCCGATGGGGAAAGTGCAGGTCTATGTGTTCCTGCAGCCAGAGTTTTCTCCCCTCGGGGGAGGATGGGATCCCAGCAGTGACCCAAACTTGCAAGCAGTTGGCAAGATGTTCAAACTGCCAGCGTTCGTCCATGGCCAGCCGTCCGGCAGTCCAGATCTCGGCATAGGCCAGGCGGGCTGTGGGATCCAGTTCGATCTGCACCTGCTGGCGAAAGTCTGCCCCTGCCCCCGGAATGGTCGGGTGAGGGATCCAGATCAACTGGCTGGTGGGGGCCAGCTTGACCTTGACCTGTTGCCGAATCAAGCCGGGATGTAGCCGCATTGCCCCTTGGGTGCGAATTTCCAGCGCCGAGCCTGGCCCCAGCCCGATCTCGATCCGGTGGCGATCCCCACCCAGCAGGCCGCCGTTGGGGTTGCGCAGGTAGTACACAGGTGGCTCCCCAGGGGATCCCAGCCATTGCAAGGGAGCCTGAGAATACTCCCAAATGTGGGTATGGTCGCCTCGGCGGGTTGCCTTCAAGATGGCCTTACCGAAGTTCACAGGCGGCTCACCGAGGGGGGGTCGGCCTTGATGGGGCGAAACAGCACCTCCCGCTCCAGCCAACTGAGAACCTGCTCCAGCCCCTCACCCGTGCGCAGGTTGGTAAAGACAAAGGGCCTATCTCCCCGCATGCGACGGGCATCCCGTTCCATCACCCCCAAGTCTGCTCCCACATAGGGAGCCAGATCGATCTTGTTGATCACCAGCAGGTCGGAGCGGGTGATCCCCGGCCCGCCTTTGCGCGGGATCTTGTCCCCTTCGGCCACGTCGATGACGTAAATGCAGGCGTCCACCAGCTCCGGGCTGAAGGTAGCTGCCAAGTTGTCCCCCCCCGATTCCACCAAGATGAGATCCAGGGGGCAAAAGCGGCGCTCCAGCTCCTGAATGGCGTCTAGGTTGAGGGAGGCATCTTCCCGAATGGCGGTGTGGGGGCAGCCGCCGGTCTCTACGCCAATGATCCGCTCTGCCTCCAGGGCCTTGGCCCGCACCAAAAACTCGGCATCCTCGCGGGTATAGATATCGTTGGTCACCACCGCCAAAGACAGGTGGTCCCGCAGCGCCAAGCAGAGCTTTTCCACCAAAGCGGTTTTTCCAGATCCCACCGGGCCGCCAATGCCAACCCGTACCGGCTGGGAAGTTTGCGCAACTTTGCCCGACATCGGATACCTGCTCCTCTTTTTGGGCATTCTAGAACCAGATGCTTGCAAGGGATCCGAGTATGGTTCGGCTTTTGGTGGCAACTGCTGTGGTGCTGGTGGGATTTTTGCTGGTTAACCGCCTCTATCGCAACCCGCTGAGTTCGGAGCCGAGACCAGAGCAAGCCAGCCCAGAAGCTGCCCAGCAAGGGATCCCTCAAGGTGGGCCGCTGCAGATTTACCAATCGCGGGATCAACTGCAGCAAACCCTCAACCAAGGGGCCACAACCACCCAGCAGCAGGTGGAAGCCGTTGAGCAATCCTTGGGCAATCCTTGACAGGTTGCAAGCCCTGCAGGAGTGTCTGGAACGAAACCAAAAGACCAAGGCCCCCTTCTCAACGGGAGAAGGGATCCCTCCCCCAGACCGTGAAGCGCCCCTCAGGCTTGGGCGGATCCCCCAGACGCGCTAAAGTCGAGAATGCTGCAATTTTACAGACTGTCCATGCGGATCCCTCCTGTTACCCCAGAGAAAGCCGATAAGCAACTGCAAAAGGTTTACGAAAGCCTGGAAAAAACCTACGGCACCGCCCTGAACCCCTTGCAGGTGATGGCCCACAAGCCCCAACTGATGCGAGCCGTGATGAACCTGTACGGGGCGCTGCACACCCAAAACCCCAACTTGCCTGAAGAGCTGAAGGAGCTGGTCAGCATCCGCATTGCCCAAATCAACGGCTGCCGCCACTACTGCCTTCCCTACCACACCCTGCAGGCGCAAAAGTACGGAGCTACCCCGGCCAAAATTGCGGCGGTGGCCCAGGCCCGCACCAGCACCCTCTACACCGAGGCGGAAAAGCTGGCTATCGAGTACGCTGAGCGGATGACCGTGCCCAGCATGGTGGTCACCGATAGCTTCTTTGCCCAGCTAAAAGCCATTTGGTCAGATGAAGATCTGGTGGAGCTATCGGCTTGGATTGGCTTTATGAACTTCTGGACCAAGGTGATTGCCGCCCTAGATGTGCCTTTGGATCCCGTCTTTGCCGAGCAACTTCACGTCTCTTAGGTAGCGGCGGGCTCTCCTCTCCCAGAGGGAGAGGGGATGGGGGTGAGGGATCCCGCCCCCCAGCCTGCCTCTAGGCCCAGTCGTCTCGCGTGCTAAAGCTGCGGTTGTACACCTGGCCGCGGGCATGGATCTGGCGGGTCTGGGCGAACAGCTCTTCTTCGCTCATGCCCCACTGTTCCAAGATCTGATCCAAATCCCGCTGCAGATCCCAGGCACCGGGGAAACCGTGGTAACGGATGCGCAAACGGGCAACTTCCGCCAGCACCCACTCGGAGAGGGGCCTCTCCTGAGCCTGCACCATCAGCTCATCGAGCACAGCCCGGTCGGTGGCATACTGCGGATGTTGCTGCTCTCTCCGGGATGGGCCATTCGCGGGTGAACGGGATATAGCCATCGGTCTCCCTCCTTTTTCTCTCACTCTAGTTGAGTTCCCCTGGAGACTTTCAATATCGAGGATTGGGATCCTTGATGGCATGGGATCCCGAGAAGGCAGAAGAAAACCGCTATACTGCAAATGTTGCAGACCATGAACATTCTTCAGTTGCGGAGGCGGCGGCTATGCCCATGCCCATGATCGAGACCCGTACCGACCGGATGTTGCTCAACTTTGGGCCGCACCATCCCTCTATGCATGGGGTTTTGCGTTTGCTAGTCACCCTAGATGGCGAAAACATCGTCGATTGCGAACCGGTGATTGGCTACTTGCACCGCGGCATGGAAAAAATCGCCGAAAACCGCACGGTGGTGCAATACCTGCCCTACGTCTCCCGTTGGGACTACGGGGCCGGCATGTTCAACGAGGCCATCACCGTCAATGCCGTTGAGAAACTGGCCGGGATCAGCGTGCCCAGACGGGCCAGCTACCTGCGGGTGATCATGTTGGAGCTGACCCGCATCACCAACCACCTGCTTTGGTTTGGTCCCTTCTTGGCGGATTTGGGCGCCCAAACCCCCTTCCTCTACGCCATGCGGGAGCGGGAGTGGATCCTAGACTTGTTTGAAGCCGTCACCGGCATGCGCCTGATCAACAACAACTATTTCCGGGTAGGCGGCGTGGCGGTGGACTTGCCCTACGGCTGGACGGAAAAATGCCTAGACTTTTGCGAGTATTTCTTGCCCAAAGTGGATGAATACGAGCGGCTGGTTACCGACAACCCGATTTTCCGCCGGCGGCTGGAAGGGGTGGGAGCCATCTCCAAGCAAGACGCCATCAACTGGGGTCTGTCGGGTCCCATGTTGCGGGCCTGCGGCGTCAACTGGGATCTGCGCAAAGTGGATCACTACGAGTGCTACGACGACTTCGACTGGGAGGTGGCCGTTTACCCCGAAGGGGATTGCCTGGCCCGCTATCGGGTGCGCATGAAAGAGATGCGGGAGTCCTGCAAGATCGTGCAGCAAGCCGTCAAGGCTTTGCCAGGAGGCCCCTTTGAAAACCTGGAAGCCAAGCGGATGCTGGAGGGGCCGAAGTCGGAGTGGAACAAAGGGGACTACCAGTTCATCAGCAAAAAGCCTTCCGCCAATTTCAAGATCCCCAAAGGGGAAGCCTACGTGCGCGTGGAGAGCGCCAAAGGAGAGCTGGGCATTTACATCGTGGGAGACGACAACGTTTGCCCGTGGCGCTGGAAGATCCGCCCCCCCGGCTTTGTCAATTTGCAGGTACTGCCTCAGCTCATTCGCGGCATGAAGGTAGCCGACATGATCGCCATCCTCGGCAGCATTGACATCATCATGGGCGAGGTGGATCGCTAGGAATCGCTAAGAACGGAAAGCGAGGACAAAGGCGATGGCCTGGGCGATCTTGGTTCTGCCGCTGTTGATTGTGTCTATCATTGCTGCGGTTATCGGCCCCAAGCAATGGGCTAAGTACCAAGAGGAAAGGCGCCGCCGCGCGGAAGAGCTATCTGATGCTCGCCTTCAGGCCATCATCCAGCAGGAGCTACGCCGCCGCAACCGTCCCCCCCAATCGGATCCCAACGGGAAAACTTAGCTACAGGGATCCCGAACCTTACCTGACCAACCGTCTCTAGGGAGCTACTCACCCCCATGACAAACGCTGGTATCGACCTACAACTTGGCTTCGAGACTGCCCTACAGAACCTAGGCTTGGGAGCAGGTGCAGCCCATGCCCTCTGGATGCCCCTGCCGATGTTGCTGCTGATCATCGCCGCCACCTTGGGGGTGATGGTCATGACTTGGCTGGAGCGCAAGATCTCGGCAGCAGCCCAACAGCGGATTGGCCCCAACATGGCCGGCCCTCAGGGGGTGCTGATCCCGATTGCCGATGGCATCAAGCTGCTGACCAAAGAAGATGTTCTGCCCATCTTGGCCGACCCAGTCTTGTTTACGCTGGGGCCGATATTGGTTTTCCTGCCCGTCTTTTTGTGCTACCTGGTGGTTCCCTTTGGCCAGAACCTATTGATCTCCAACATTGCCATTGGCGTGTTCTTCCTGATCGCCACCTCCAGCGTGCAACCCATCGGTTTGTTGATGTCGGGCTACGGTTCCAATAACAAGTACTCCTTGCTGGGTGGGCTACGAGCGGCAGCTCAATCGATCAGCTACGAACTGCCGCTGGCCCTGTCAGTGTTGGCCGTGGTGCTGATGAGCAACGGTCTGGACACGGTGGGGATCGTGGAGCAGCAGAGCGGCCTGGGCATTCTGAGCTGGAACGTCTGGCGGCAGCCCATTGGCTTTGTGATTTTCTTGATCTCGGCTCTGGCGGAAACGGAGCGGATCCCGTTCGATTTGCCGGAAGCAGAAGAAGAGCTGGTGGCCGGTTACCAAACGGAGTACTCCGGCATGAAGTTTGCCCTCTTTTATCTGGGATCCTACGCCAACTTGCTGCTGGCTTCTCTGATTGCGGCAGTGCTGTACTTGGGGGGTTGGTCGTTTGTGGTGCCGGTGGAAACGATTGCTGCACTTGCCGGGATTCCTTTGGATAACCCTTTCTTGCAGATCGGCGCGGCGGCCTTAGGCATTGTCATGACGATGGTCAAAGCTTTTATCTTCATCTTCTTGGCCATCCTGCTGCGCTGGACCTTGCCGCGGGTGCGCATTGACCAACTGCTGGACTTGGGGTGGAAGTTTTTGCTGCCTGTATCCTTTGTTAACTTGCTGCTGACGGCAGCCCTAAAGCTCGCCTTCCCCACCTTTTTTGGGGGTTGAATGAGAAGTAAAGAGGCAAGAGAGGGAGAACATAGGTCATGACGTTTCTCAGGCGTGTCAAAGAATATGTGGGCGATGCCTTCCGAGCCGCCAAGTACATCGGCCAAGGGATGGGGGTTGTCTTCGACCACATGGGCCGGCGCCCGGTAACCGTGCAATACCCCTTCGAAAAGCTGATCCCCTCTGAGCGCTTTCGGGGACGCATCCACTTCGAGTTCGACAAGTGCATTGCCTGCGAGATCTGTGTTCGAGTTTGCCCAATTGACCTGCCGGTGGTGGATTGGGCCTACAACCCAGAGCTGAAGAAAAAGGAGCTTTACAGCTACAGCATTGATTTCGGGGTGTGCATTTTCTGCGCCAATTGTGTGGAGTTTTGCCCCACCAACTGCCTCTCGGTAACCGAGGATTATGAGCTGGCCGCTTACGACCGCCATGACCTCAACTACCATCAGGTGGCGATGGGCCGTCTGCCCTCCAAGGTAACTGAGGACCCAATGGTGACCCCACTGCGGGAGTTTGCCTATCTGCCCAAAGGGGTGATCGATCCCCACGACTTGCCTGCTGGATCCCAGCGGGCTGGCAAACGACCGGAGGAGATTCTGGCGGAAATGAGAGCGGCCAAAGCTGCTAAGGAAGCCGAAGCGAAAGCAGCCAAGGCTGCTGCGGAATAGCGTGACATACTCCCGCACTCATGCTGACGCAAAGCGCTCCGCGCCGCTGTCCGCCACCCCTAGCCCCTTTCCCAGGGGATGTGACTGTTTGAACTTGTGGGACTGCCTTCCAGCATCGCCCGCTGCCGCAAGGTGATGGCCAGAAAAAGCGTCGAGGCCGCGAAGTTGGAGCTGTCCTTAGTGGGAATGAGATGCCTGGGGCGCAGAAATAAGGTCTTCTGAACCCTGCGATCTGCAATCAAAGATCTGAGTATGAGTATAGGTGTGGTGTCCTAGTCTGAACCAAAATGGCCATACGTGGGCAGGGCAGATGGCTGCCAGCCTTGGCTAACTTCAGGGGAAGGAAAACGTAAACCTACCCGCCAAGCCAGGGGATGTGGCCAAGCCGCTAAAAGTCTGCGCGACGTTTCCGCTCTTGCGAACCGTTACGGTAAAGGGAATGGGAGCAGTTGATTGGGAGCAGCGCCGGAACAATCTCACCTCGATGAAGTATGGCCCTGAGGGCGGGGTGGAAGCCCAAAAGACATTCTCCACAGCATTTTGGGTTACGGCAACACAGTCGGCATTGGCATCCACATCCAGCCGTCCTCCAGAAGGGACAATTCGGTTGTTAAAAAACACGGTCTGCTGCGTGGGATCCGTAACATACAGGTCAAGGTCATCGATGGTGTTCCAACTCAAGGTAACTTGAATGGGGCCGGTGCCCAATACTGGAGGTGTGGGGGTGGGAGAGGGTGTCGGTGCAGGAGTGGGAGAGGGTGTCGGTGCAGGAGTTGGTGGTGGCCTCAGGGTAGGAGTTGGCGTGGGCGCAGGTTCCCCAGTGACCCTCTGAGCAAAGTTTCCTTGGAAAGTGTTGTCGGCCAGGTAGGCTGCAACTACCGCATCTGGGGTGCCGGGGGCTGCTTGAATTGCTATCCCTATGCCCTCGCCCCGAGCCAGAAATGTATTTCCAGAAAGGGTACGGGCTTGTGTTCCTTGCAAAATGCGAATGCCGACGCTCCCGGCTATCCCACCCACGCCGATCCGGTTGGATTGAATGGATGGAATTGAGCCTGCCCCATCCAGCTGAATCCCGGTAGTGCCACTCGTACCTGCTTGCCGCGCCTGCAGTACCAAGCCGGCTCCAGCCGTGGGTGGATCCCCTTCGATTTGGTTGTTGCGGAAGATCCCGCCGGAGTTGTCACCATAGCGAACGGCCAAAGCCCCCAAAGCCTGGAGGAGGATCGTGTTGTTTTCAATGGTGGGATTGCTGCCCGGCACAGTGCCTATGCCCACCCCACCCGTTTTACTGACAATCGGCGAGACACGGCTGACCCGGCCATTCCCAGAGATCTGCACACAGGGATCCAAAAATTGCTGGCACAAGATCTGGGCTAACTGACCCAAGGCCCCCTCCAGAACTGCAGCATTGCCGTTGACCAAGATGTTGGAGCGGGGGTCGTTAAGGGTGACCTTGCCCGGTTGAAAGGTACCGTTGTTCACCTGCACCCGTCCACCTCCCAGCACCACGTCCACCCCCTGCAGGCTGGTTTGGCCGGCTACAATCACGTCAAAGAGCCCGGTCAGGATCTCATAGGCGGTGGAGCTGGTGATGCGAATGCGACCGCCGTTGGTGCCATCGCCGCCATCCAGGGCCAGGTTGCTTTGCAAAGTTTCCCTGCCCGTCCCCAAAATCTCGATCAGCACCTCCAGGCCGGCTGTGGCAGTCTGAAGTCGCTGCGCCTCTGCAACTGCGTCTGCCAGTTTGGTAAAGGGGCCACTGGCCGGATCCACTCTCAGGATGATGGGCCCGCCACCTGGCGGAGGAAGAGGTGGAGAACTGCCGCCGCCACCCCCACAGCCGAGGGCAACCCCCGCCAACAGAGGCAGCAAGGCTGAACAGATCCCCCAACCAGATTTGGATACTTGGCCAAGCATAGGTGGAAAGCCCTTTCAAGCGCTTAGCGGTCAAGGTTGTCAGAGCAACAAACAACTGCCACGGGGTCAAGGTACAGATGGCCAAGCTGGGATCCAATGCCCTCAGCAAAAGCATCCTCTAACGAATCCCCTCCTCAGTCAAGGCTTCGCAAGGGATCCGCAATCAATCATCAATCGGCAACAAAAATCTCAAAAATCTAGCGCTCTTCAGGAACTTGGAGGGTTCCGGCGATAATGTTCTGCTTCACCGCTTCCACGGCGGCCACCAAATCTGCCGGGAGCAAGGCTTGGTTGTACTCATCCAGAGCATAGCCGACACCCTCATTCTCCAGGCCAAAGGTTTGAATGCCGCCGACAAAGTTGCCTTCCACCACGCTGCGAATCACTTCATAGGTGGCCACATCCACCCTCTTCAGCATCGAGGTGAGACCGTGGTTGAGGGTGGCAGGGTTGTTATCGGTATCCCCCAGGTAGTTTTGGTTAGCATCCACACCGATAAAGAACAGCGGACGGGTATCCCCACTGCAGAGGCTGGCATAATCTGCGGGCTTGGGCACTTCCGCAAAGGGATCCCGAATGAAACTCACCCCGGCGGGCAGATCGGAGGCTCTGAGGCATCTCTCTTGCTTGACAAAGTCGATCAACCCCAGGCCGGATCCCCCGGCAGCGGCATAGATGATGTCGGCCCCTTGGGCTTTTTGGGCAGCAGCGATCTCTTTGGCTCGGGCCGGATCGTTCCAGGCGGCGGGCGTAGTCCCGACATAGTTGGCAATGACGCGACAGGTGATGCCGTCTTCGGCGCAGGCATATTCCACCCCGGCTCGATAGCCCGCCTCAAACTTGTGGATCAGGGGGATGTCCATGCCCCCCAAGAAGCCGACTACACCGGTTTGGGTTTGCTTGCCGGCAATGTAGCCCACCAAAAAGGATCCCTCATGTTCTCGGAAGAGGAGGCTGGCCACGTTGTCTTTTTCGGGGGAAACTGCGTCCACCAAGCCGAACTTCACCTCTTTGAACTCAGCGGCACTGGCGGTAACAGCCGGTTCCAGGGCAAAGCCCACCCCAATCACTACATCAAACCCCTCTTCGGCAAACTTGCGTACCCCCGGCCCCAGTTGGGAGGGATCCGTCGGCTCAAAGTCGAACACCTGCACTCCAAAGTCCTGCTTGGCGCGTTCCGCCCCTTCTGCCGCCGATTGGTTGAAGCTGCGATCGTTTTTGCCCCCTTCTCCAAAGGCAATACCCACCCGTATTTGAGGCTGAGCGGCACTGCTGAGAACGAACAGCCCCGTCAATATCCCCGTTAATACCCAAGAGATCCCCAAGGTTTTGCGCATCATGATGGTTTCCTATCGCCCCAGTAGCTTGATTAGCATCTCTCGAAAAGCCATTTTGTCCGCTCTGAGCACAACCTCAGCATTGGCAGGCCGACCCAGAATGCCTAGGCGATCCACCAAGCTATAGCCGCGAGTTAGCTCTCCGCAACATTCCACGTCCACATAGTGACGGGAACTTTGGCCAATCAGTTCCGGCTGCAAAGCCATGGCCATGGTTAAAGAATCGGGATGGGTGATGCCGTCAAGACCTCCCCCTTCAGGATGGGAGCGGTTGAACTCCCAGGCCACCCGGTTCACCGCTAAGTAAAAGCGGCTGAGGGGAGTATCCAGGGAGAGGATCGGTTCTAGCTCTTCTCGTGTCAAAAAGCCATCGCTGACCGCCAGATCCCAAGGGGACAGCACCACCTCAAATCCAGCCTGCAACACCTTTTTGGCCGCTTCCGGATCCACGTAAAAGTTGAACTCGGCAGCCGGTGTGATGTTGCCGAGAGCATGGTTGGTGCCACCCATGATCCAGAGTTTTTTCACTTTGTGAGGTAGGTTGGGATCCTGAGCCAAGGCAAGAGCCAGGTTCGTCAGGGGGGCTTGGGCGATAATCTGCAGCTCTCCGGCCCAGCGGTTGGCCAGCTCCACAATGGCTGTCGGGGCGAAAAGCGATTCCGGGCGCTGCCTGGCCTTGGGGAAAAAAGAATTGCCCATGCCGTCTTCTCCATGGACGTAGGCCGCTGTAACCAGCTTGCCCACCAGGGGTTTGCTGGCCCCGGGATAGACCGGGATCCCAGCTTTTCCCGCCACCTCCAGGGTATAGAGAGCATTTTCAACGCATTGTTCCAGGTGCAAATTGCCAGCACAGACGGTGATCGCTTCCACACTGCTGTTGGGCCAGAGCAACCCAAAGAGCAACGAGGTGACATCATCTCCCGCCGTATCCGTGTCGATCAAAAAGCGCTGCACAGCCATACACAGGCTAAGCCCAAATCAAGGTGTCATCTTAACCCTTGCAGGCAGTCTCAGGGCAGCCATTGAGCCGGTGTATCTTGAGAGGGGATCCGTGTAGGCTTGAGTCGATTGATGTCCTCTTCCATCCGTTCCATTACGCCGCAACAGATGGCCCAACACCTACGGGATCCCGAGGCTGGGCCTCTGCAATTGATCGATGTGCGGGAACCGGCAGAGCTGGAGCTGGTGAATTTGAATGCTTTAGGCTTTCGCAACTACCCCTTGAGCCGGTACGAGGAATGGAGGGAACGGATCCTCACAGAGCTGGATCCGAATCAGCCAACTTTTGTGCTCTGCCATCATGGCATCCGCTCTGCTCAGATGAGCCGGTGGCTACAGGCCAACGGGTTCACCCAGGTTTATAACATCAGCGGCGGCATTCACGCTTGGGCTTGTGAGGTGGATCCCTCCCTGCCCACCTATTGAGGTCACGGGCAAACCAGCACCATGTTCCCCATTCTTCATCTGCAGGGGGATCCCCAACAACGAGGCCAACAGTATGGATCCCAGGCGGCCCAACTCATTCGCCACAGCATTGCTAGTTACGCCCGCCAATTTGCCTACCGCTGTGGTCTCACCTGGCAGCAGGCCCAGACCCAAGCAGAGGGATCCCTGCCCTGGCTAGAGCGCCACGTGCCCCACCTGCTGGAAGAAATCCAAGGCATTGCCGCGGGGAGTGACTTCCGTTTCGCCGAGATTCTGGCCCTCAATTTGCGCACCGAAATTTTATCCAGATCGGTTCCCAGGGGATCCCATCCCGACTGCGCCGCTGCTCTGGAACACAATCTCCAAAACGGGGTGCCCCAGCACCCACCGGATCCTGCTCATGAATTCAAGGGGATTGATCTCATCGATCCAGCCCAAGCCAACCCGGATGGGGGAGAATGTACTACCCTAGCGGCCTTGCCCCAGGCTACCTCCACCCACCACACCTACTTGGCCCAAACCTGGGATTGGCTTGGGGAGCAGCGCAGGGCCTGTGTGCTGTTGCGCGTTCACTCCGATACCCACCCTGCCTACCTCACCCTGACCGAAGCTGGGATCCTGGCCAAAATTGGCCTCAATCAAGCAGGGTTGGCCGTAGCCCTCAACCTCTTGCGCTCTACCCTAGATGGGCAAACCGAGGGAATGCCGGTGCATTTGCTATTGCGCTTGTTGTTGGAGTGTGAGGAGTGGCAGCAAGCTGTGGAGAGGGTGAGATCCTACCCCTACACCGCCTCCTCTTGTGTCAGCGTTGCCGGTATTACAGGACAGGCGACAGGCCTACAGCCCGCTAAGGCGACCAGCTTTGAAATCAGTCCACGAGGAATTGGCCTGCATCTCCCTCAAGGAGGGATCCTCGCCCACACCAATCATTTCCTGGATCCGGCCTTGCGAGAAGATGAGCTGCCCCCCCATATAGGATCCTCCACAAGGCTAGAACGGGCCTATCATTTGCTTCGCCAGAGTGCTCAAACGGGAACCCTAGACGCGGTCGCTCTTCAAAAAATCCTACAAGACCGGACGAATGCCCCCCACTGCATCTGCCGCCATCCGGATCCCCATCTGCCCGTCTGGGATCGCACCGAAAGCGTGGCGGCTGTGGTGATGGATTTGAACCGGCAAATCTTACACCTGGCCCCCAACATTCCCGATCAAGTGGAGTTTGTACCGATTTCCGGGATTTTCTAGGTTTGGGAGATGCAGTAGGATCGAGCTGAAGAGAGAGGAGGGGCAGGCGATCGCGTCCTTGCTGTCGCCACCAGACAGCGGGATGAGGAAAGTCCGGGCTTTCAGAAGAACACACCGCTGGGGAAACTCCCAGTGCGGGTAACCGCGAGGATAGTGCCACAGAAACATACCGCCGATGGCTGGGATCCCAGCACAGGTAAGGGTGCAAAGGTGGGGTAAGAGCCCACCAGCAACGTCGTGAGGCGTTGGCTCGGTAAACCCCGGTGGAAAGCAAGGCCGCAGCCGCAGGATCATGGCTGTTCTTCGCCCCTGTTGGCTGCATCGAGATCACGGTACCCAAAGCGGGGAAGGGTGCTCTCGATGGTGGTGAGCCGCTAGAGGGTGATGGCAACATCACTCCCAGATGGATGATCGCCAGTGCAACTCTGCACTACAGAACCCGGCTTACAACCTCCTCTCTTTTCTATCTGGTCTCTGTTGGGTCACGCCTGCCATCCACAGCTCCACGCAGGCTTGCAGAAGGGGGGGGATCCTGGCGGTTTCGGCGCCTTTCTCTGATTTTTTAGATTTTTCATCCGATAGCTGCCCCTCAACAGAGGGCTCGGTTCCGTCGGCGCCAACGGAAGGCAACTCGGCAGTTACCGCCAACATTGCTGCTCCCAAAATCATTACATGCAAAACCCCAACGGCTGCATAAAGGCGATCTGGCTCGACAGATTGCAACTCAGAGTTGGGAAATCGCCGCAAATACTCTGTCAGCTGTTCTTGGGCCTGAGAAAAACCCATCCGCAAGGCGCGACGATGTTCCTCAGAATAAAGGCCAGCCTCCCCGACCAGGGAGCGCACCAGTTCAGGATTATCGGCCAAAGCCCGAAAACAGGTGTGGACGTAGCGCAGGAGAATGGCTTGTAACCCAGAGCCTTGAGAGGGGGCGGGATCCGCCTTCAGGGGCAGATCGGCTATGCCGGAAAAGACCCCCAGCTCCCCAAATACGGCCAGGAGTAACCCTTGCTTGGTGCCGAAGTGCCGAAACAGGGTGACCTCATTCACTCCGGCCAAATCCGCAATTTGACGGGTGGTGGTCTGGGTGATGCCCTGACGAACGAACAGCTCCCGAGCCGCATTCAGCAGCCTTTGCCGAGAAGAAGGACGTGCCATAGTGAGGAGAAAACCTGAAGAATTGCGGCGGGCTGCAAGTGACGCTTGCATTTACGGTGGAATACCGCTAGGCTTAATGTCAAGCGAGAGGATGTCTGCAGCGTTGCCTCTGCTCCTCTTCTTCCTGTGTAGCCAAGTTCATCACAGCGGAGCACATAGCAAGTCACCGCTGGCTATGGCGGTGTCTTCAGGGGTTTGACTCCGTTTTCACGTTGGGCCGCTGTTATCCGGCGGCCTTAACTTGGGCTTTGTGTTTTGGCTCTTTCCTAGTCAGTCTAGTCTACTTCTTCTTCTGAGGTTTTGTGGGTCCATGACCATTTCTTTTTCTCGCCAATCGCTGAATCATCCCGCTCCGCTCAATCGGCCCGAGCCCCAAGAGTCCTTTCGGTTTGCTTGGGAACATGTGCTCTTCTTTGCCATTTTTCACGTGGTGGCTTTGGTGGGAGGCATTTTCTTCTTCTCCTGGCCTGCTCTGGGGGTAGCCCTGTTTCTCCACTGGTGTTTCGGCAGCTTAGGCATCTGCTTGGGGTACCACCGCCTGCTCAGCCATCGTAGTTTCCAGGTGCCCAAGTGGCTGGAATATGTCTTCACGACTCTCGGTGCCCTGGCCGTTCAAGGGGGGCCGATCTTTTGGGTGGGTGGCCACCGTCAGCATCACGCCTTTACCGAAGATGAGGAGAGGGATCCCTATTCTGCTCGTAAGGGCTTTTGGTGGAGCCACATACTCTGGCTGATCTACCACCGCGAAGAATTTTTCAACCCTGAGAAGTATTCTGCCTTTGCGCCCGACTTGGCTCGGGATCCCTTCTACCGCTGGCTGGATAGGTACGCCCTGCTTCTGCAGCTGCCATTGGCCGCGATACTCTACCTGCTGGGGGGCTGGTCATTCGTCGTGTACGGTATCTTCGTGCGGACAGTGCTGCTACTGCATTGCACCTGGTTAATCAACTCGGCCAGCCACTTCTGGGGTTACCGGACTTTCGAGAGCAACGACAATGCCCGTAACCTTTGGTGGGCGGCCATTCTAACCTATGGTGAAGGCTGGCACAACAACCATCATGCCGACCCGAAGTGCGTTAAGGCCGGTTTGCGTTGGTGGGAGATCGACATGACCTACTGGGCCATTTGGCTGTTGGCGAGATTGGGCCTGGCTCGTAAGCTGCACCTGCCTGCCCAAGGCCAAGCTGCTCGCTGAACTGGTTTTTCCCAGACCTTGCAGAGGAATCATCCGGGGATCCCTATCCCTGGGGATCCCTTTTGGGTTGCAGAGAGAGCTAGTCTTCTAAGGGGCTATACTGCCACGCTCCATAGTGGTCAAGAATACGCTTAATTTGTTCTATGTCGGCATCGGGTTCTTGATGAATATGCAATGCCTCTATTTGGCTGTCTTGGTAGCGAAAGGTGGAGTTTTTTTTCCACTC
Source organism: Synechococcus sp. R50.1 (assembly GCF_047462115.1). Taxonomy (NCBI): domain Bacteria; kingdom Bacillati; phylum Cyanobacteriota; class Cyanophyceae; order Synechococcales; family Synechococcaceae; genus Synechococcus; species Synechococcus sp. R50.1. The sequence goes on from NZ_JANSIN010000025.1 coordinate 32,985, forward strand.
CAGCTCCGTTTTCACCCCTGAAACACAAGCCAAATGGGCAGCCAATTCCCGATAAACCATCAGGGGCATAGAATCGTAGCGAATAGCGTAGCGCTTCATTTTGGGAGTGCTCACGAATGACAGCCCGATCAACGTAGCCCAGGGTATAACTCAAGACAACCCAAGTAACTTCCGGATTATGCAATCACTGCAAAAAGTAAAAGAGTCCTCTATGCAAAACTCTGGGGCGAGGACTTGACCGGCAAAATGGGATGGGACTAAGCAATTTTGTCATCGACCAAAGTGCAGCAGTTTACCTGATCCAGGCAAATCTTTCCCCATTGCAAGGCCCAGCGTACTAAGGCCACCCGATTTGCCGTTCGGGTCTTGCTCAAAATATTGCTGATGTGATTGTCAACGGTGCGCTTGCTGATCTCTAGGCGTTCCGCGATGTCCTGATTGGTCAGTCCTGCTGCAATCAACTCAATGACCTGCAGCTCTCGTTCGGACAACAAGTCTGCGGAATGATAGTCAGTACCCATTCCGAATGCCTGCTTAAGATGAACTGTAAAGATTACCTACCCCAATTCTAGGGGATCACCCCTGGGATGGATAGCCCTGCAGCAGGGAAATCTTGAGCGATTCTCGTCCAGATTCTGGCTGCGGGCCACTGACGCGAGCGTCTTCGGGCGGGTTTCACAAGGGATCCAGGTGCTTCCGGGGCAGTTCCACCTGAACCCACAGCCCACCGGTTTGCGGGTGATTGCGCAGTTGGATGGTGCCCCCGTGAACTTCGACAATTTGTCGCACAATTGCCAGCCCTAGGCCAGTTCCGCCTTTGCTGCGGGCCCGCGCAGTGTCGGTGCGGTAAAAGGGCTGGAAGACCAACTCAAATTGATCCTCTGGCAGGCCGGGGCCGTGATCATACACCTCTAACTGCACCTGGGATCCCTGCTCCGAAAGCACCACATGGATAGGAGAGTCGGGCTTGCCATACTTGACGGCGTTGTCCAAGAGATTGAGGATGAGGCGGTATAGGCGTTGCTCATCTCCCCAGAGGTAAATCTGGGACAATCCGCTCAGGTGCAGTTCCTGGTGGCGGGGTTTGGCCAACGGCTCCAAACTTTGCCAGGCTTCCTGCACCAGACTTGCCAGATCCACCCAGCGCCACTGAGAGCGGGATGCGGCTCCCAGATTGAGGGCACTGAGTTCGAGCAAGTCTTGAACCAAACGGCTCAGGCGCAGAGTTTCATTTAGCAATCGTTCTACCCAGACTGCCTGAGCGGCATCGACCCGGCTTTGTAAAGTTTCGGCCAGCAAGCGAATGGAGGTGAGGGGGGTTTTCAGCTCGTGAGCCACATCCGAAGCCCAGCGATCCCGCTGTTGGGCCAGCATTTTTGCTTCCAGCCGGTCTTCCAAAAAAATGGCCACGTGCGCTTGCGGCAGGAGCAACCCCCAAGCCCGCAGCGGAATCGGTTTGCCATCCCCACCGGAAGGGTAGAAAATCCATTCGCGACTTTGGACAGGAGCAGCGGTCTCCTGTCGGCGGGTAGCCTCGATGAGCTGATCCAACTCATAGGAGCGCACCCATTCCAGCAAGAGCTTGATGCCCGGCTGCCATTGGCTGATGCGCAGCAGGCGCTGGGCGGCAGGATTGCACTCCAGCACCACGTTGTTTTCGTCTACCCGCAGATATCCCCAAGGGAGCCGCTGACTCAGGTATTGCCAGTTTTGCAGTTGCTGTTTTTGGTTGGCCCAATCCAGATCTTGTTGGCGAAGATAACGGCTGAGCAAGCTGAGCATCTGTTCCAGGGAGTGGAGGGGCATGGCCAGATGCACCAGGGATCCCAACCGTTGCAATTCGCGGCTGAAACGACGCCGACTTTGCCACAGCAGGAGCAACGTGCAAAGCAAACCGATTCCCAACCCGATCAGGATCCCGGCTTCCAGTCCCATGTTCCCACCACCTTTGCTGCCATTGTCGCTCAGGGAAGCAAGAGTGGAGGCGAAAGCCCGGTTGCCGGCCTCTTATCGACGATGTACGAGGGTGGTACTGGCTTGGTCGGTGGGCACAAGCAAGATCTCGCTGATGTTCACGTGGGGGGGACGGGTTGCCGCAAACACCACCACTTCAGCCACATCCATCGCCGTCAAGGGGGTGAGGCCCTGATACACTGCTGCCGCGCGGGCGCGATCCCCACGGAAGCGCACTTGGCTGAACTCGGTTTCCACCAGGCCCGGCTGAATCTCGGTGACGCGAATGGGGGTGCCCAGTAAATCCAGCTTCAGCCCCTCAGAGATGGCTCGCACAGCGGCCTTGGAAGCGCAATACACAGCGCCACCTGGGTAGGTCTGCCGACCGGCAATGGAGCCGATGTTCACCACATGGCCTCGACCTCGCTCCACCATGCCGGGCAAAACGGCGCGGGTAACATAGAGCAGACCCTTGAGGTTGGTATCGATCATCTCTTCCCAGTCTTGCAAGGCCCCCATGTGGAGCTTGTCCAAGCCACGACTTAAACCGGCATTGTTGACCAAGATGTCGATGTTGGCCCACGGCGAGGGCAAAGATTGAAGCGCCTGCTGCACGGCTGCCCCATCCCGCACATCCAAAGCCAGCAGGTAGGAAGGAGTGCCGTAAGCCTGCTGCAATTCCCCAGCCAGTTCCTGCAGCCGATCCTGACGGCGGGCCACCAGAATCAGGCGGGCTCCAGAACGGGCAAAAAGGGTGGCACAAGCGGCCCCAATGCCGCTACTGGCTCCGGTGATGAGCACGATGGAGTTTTCAAGCATCATTATTTGCTAATTCAAATGCTGTGATTTCAGTTGGGTTGAGTCGGAGAAAAATGGACAGCCACCTTCAGCTTCCTCGTCAGTTCGAGGCTACAGCCATTCTAGAGTTCGAGCCACTTCCCCAGGGGGGAGCCTGGGATCCAGCAAACGAATCGTTTCGCTGCTGTTCGGTAGCGACGCTACCGCTTCCTGCAAAAGCTCCTTAAAGAGAGCGCTCCAGCAGCTTGACACAAGCGTACAGGGTATCCAAATGGGGAGTGGGCACGCCCACTAAACGCCCCAGCTCGGTGATGGCTCCCACAATGGCCTCGATCTCCGTCCGTCGCCCCAGCTCAATATCCTGCAGCATCGAGGTGCGATGGGATCCCACGCGGGCTGCATCTTCTAGCCGCTCTTCCAAAGAGACCGGCAGCCGGATCCCCAGAGCTTGGGCCACAGCCTCAACTTCCTGCATCACCGACCGAACCAAAGCACGGGTGGGTGGGTATTGGGCAATTTCATCTTGAGCAGCCCGGGTGAGGGCGCTGATGGGATTGAAGGCGGCATTGCCCCACAGTTTCTGCCAGATCTCGGCCCGAATCTGCGAGGTGAGGGTGGTGGAAAGCTGCGCCTGTTCAAAGATGGCGGCCAAGGACTGCAGCCGTCCTGACAGGGATCCATCCGGCTCCCCCAGAATGTAGCGCCCACCCCCTGTGTGCAAGACCACTCCTGGCTCTGCCAACTGCACGGCGATATACACCACACAGCCGATCACCCGCTCTATCGGCAGATGGGCAGCGATAACCCCTTCTGGATCCACGGAAGTCAGGGAATGCCCCTCAAACTCGCCCCCATGCCGGTAGAAGTACCACCAGGGGATACCATTCTGGGCAATCACAATGGGGGTGTCGGGGCCACACAGGGATCCCAGTCGAGGGGCAAGCTGCGGCAAGCTGTGGGCCTTGACCGTCACTATCAGCCAGTCCTGTGGGCCCAGGGCAGCCGGATCGTCGGTGGCCGTCAAGTGCTCCACCCAGGTTTGGGAGGGATCCCCCTGCCGGATCAGCTTTAGACCTTGGGTGCGGATGGCCTGCAGGTGAGCTCCACGGGCCACGACACTGACGGGAAAGCCAGACCGAGCCAGGCATATGGCCAAGTGACTTCCCACCGCCCCAGCACCAACGATACAAATCTTCATGAGTTTATCATCTTTCCGCCACCCACCTCATATCCAGGTGGCCAATTGACATGGAATTGACATGGAGCTGTAACAAGGCCCGATACCGGGCCCGGGAGAAATCCTCGACAGCTTTACTCTGCCCCCCCTTGGGTCACCCTCAGGATCCCATATCCAAGTGCCACGCCCACCAGGGTCAGCACAATGCAGAGTCCAGCAATGGTGAAGATCTCGCCAGCCATAGATTCAGCTTCCTCGCAAATGGGATACATCGCCTTCTCAGGATATCGGATCCCCAGCCCTGGCCTTCACTCCAGCGGTGTAGCGACCCAAACCTAGCTCCTGGAAAAACAGGCGTTCTCTTGGACTTGATAAGATCCGGCTATCCACCTCTATAATGAAAGCAATTTACAAGTCTTTACCGGCATAGGCTAAATTGTAATGCCTACAGCCGTAAAACTTGTCCGGTGGCTCTCGAATGCTCTGTTGGGCCTCGTGAGCCCTGGAAACGGTTCTCGATAGGGTCTTGGAGCGCTGGGAATTCTAACCCACTGGAAAGTTCCCAGGCAGTTCTCGCCAAAGAGCCGTTCAAAGAAACTGAGGCAAAAGACCCGAGGGTTGAGTCTTTATACCTAGGCTCCGCTCTTGCTTCGAAGAGGCAAACTTTGTAGTTTCATTAACGTCCTCATTCATTTAGATGTCTTTAAGGAGTAGTTCAGATGACCATAGCGGTAGGGCGCGTGCGTCAGGAGCGAGGATGGTTCGACATCGTCGATGACTGGCTCAAGCGCGACAG
>NZ_JANSIN010000026.1:0-36779 GCF_047462115.1 Synechococcus sp. R50.1
CTGGGGAGCTGCCTCTGAGAAGCGGAAGCAGGGGGCCAATGAGGGCAAGATGAGAGGCTAGGGAGCGACGACATAGCAATCTTGGGAGAGGCGCTCGTTGCCTCCCCACTTTGCCAGCTTGCTTCCGCCGCAGGCAGGTATGAAGACCGGGCTTGAGACCCGGTTTTTAGGTAAAACTCCCTGAGTAAAAGTTCTCAATAGAAACTACCAAAGTTACTGCAGGAGCTGGGATCCCAATTTGGGAAGCTTGAGAACCCTAAATGCCTGGGGACTTGCTGGGTGGGCTTTCTTCGGCTACTGCTTGCCTGCGTCGATCCCCGATGCCGCAATCACCACAGCATTCCGGTCGCTTGAAGTCGTCCCAATGGATGCAAGCCCGGCAGCCTTTCAGCATTTCCGGCCAGCGCTCCCGAATCAACAGTTGCCGCAGTTTGACTTCCCGTGACTCCTGAAAGGGGTGTTGGAATTGATCCATAGCTATTGGGTTTCCCAGCTCTCTTATCTGGTATAAAAGCAGATTTGAGTTTGGGATCGAGAAATATCAGTATAGCTTAAGGTTTGGGTGACCCAATCTTTTCTGCTGGTTCTAAGACAGCCGAGATAAATCAATCCACTTTTATCCATCACCTTAGGAAAAGATTTACCAAAAAATGTAAACAGTTTACACAAAACTTAGCCCATTTTTTCTCCGCTCAAAACAAAGGTGGGATCCAGTGCCAGCAGCATTTGAGTCCGACCGCGGTGTTCCAGGCGGTTCACCGCCGATTGAATCACCTCCACATGACGAGCTCGCACAGCGGCCAGGCCAGCGGAAAGGCCGTAGAGCTCATCCAAAGAGTTGGTCGTCGCCACGACCCGTCCGTTGGGGCTGAGATGGCTCCAGCAGGCTTCCAAGATCTCGCGTAGAGGATGGCCCCCCTCAATGCAGATGCGATCCGGCGCTGGAGAAAGGTGTTGCAGACAATCGGGGGCAGTACCTTGAATCACCTGCACGTTGGCGAGGCCAAATTTCCGGCAATTGCTCTCGATCAGGCTGACCACCTCTGCATCTCGCTCGATGGCGATCACGCGAGCTTTGGGGCACAGAATGGCTGCTTCAATGGCAATGGTGCCGGTTCCGGCGCCGATATCCCATAGGCAGTGGTTCTCTCCCAGGCGCAACTGGCTCAGCACCAACACGCGCACCTCGCGAGGGCTCATCGGGATCCCCGGGATGCGTTCAAAGGCAGAGTCCGGGATCCCTGGGGTGCGGTAGGGCCAAGAGAAGGCAGTTGACATGGGAAAGTAGCGTCGCAGAGGAAGTTTGCTTGCCATATCCCTCAGCATAGAGCGAATGCTCAACAGGCCATCTCCAACCTGATAGGGGTGCCGCTTCTCCCGCCCAATCATTGCCCAGATGGGCACCACAAACGCCCTCTGAGCTTAACGGAGTGGTTGGAGCAATTCCCAACCGGCAAAGCTGCAGTCCAAAACCAAAATGATCCTGCCCCCTTGAGGAATCGAGTTGGACACTAGGGAAGTTCTGGAGACAAGCGGGATCCCTTTTACCCAAGAGCTCATTTTGCGCTGGATGTAGCTGGTGCTGCCGGAAAAAGTTGTAGTTGGGGCAATGTTCAGTACAAGAGGATCTTAAGAACGTTTCCTTGAACTGGAGCCTATCAAACCATCCATCCAAAGAATAAGCTTTGCTCGCAGATACAGCCAAATCTCATCATTTGCCCGCAACAGGAATAGAACATATAGGCTCAATACGACGAAAACACACAGGTTCCCTAAAAAAGTGTAGGTTTGGATAATTTGATCGGTGCTCCAGCCAAAGTCGTAGTTTAGGCGGTTCATATCCCCCCTGGCATCTCCTTGGCCGCCCAACAAAGTTCCCCAGGGAACCTCGGCCAATCCCAGTCTGATGCTGTGCCATTCCCAAAAGCTTCTCCACAGGCTGCTGCTCGCGATCCCCAGCACGACAAATCGCAAAGAGTCCCATCGCCAACGATCTGGCAGGGGAAAATAAAAGCTGGCCATCAAAAAGGTGCTGAGATAAAACTCCCCTCCAACACCACCAAAGGTAATCAACAGATCCTGAGTGCGATTGGGCATCAGCCAGGTCATATAGAACTGGAATAGGGCAAGAAGAACGGCCAGCGCCTGTAGCCATCTCATCTGCTCCTGGCGGGCCGACCAGAACAGCAAAATCAGCAAAAAGAGGATTCCAAAATACACAAAGGGATCCCTCTGGGAGCTAACGCTTGTCCAGCCGATGGGCAGAGGCAAAGCCCGATACCCGCTCCACCAGGCGATGGTGGCATGGCCGAGCTCGTGAATCCAAATGTGCCAAGGCAAATGCAGCAACCGCAATAAGCCGATGTTGTTCACCATCAGGGCCACCGCAAACGCAGCCGGGTAAGCCCAAGCGTTGACTGCCCAGTTATCGAAGGAAAACCGATCCCAACGCCGCCGGGATCCCAGCTTTAGGCTCTGCCGCCAGAGCAAACGTGAGCCGCGGAAAGCGCAAATTTCCACTTGCTCCAGCCGTGGGATCCGCAGTTGCTTCAAGATCAGAAACAGTTGGGCGGCGGCAACTTGGGGGGAGAGCGCAGGCTGGTACAGGGATCCCAGCAGGTGGACGTGCAGGGTCTCGTCGGCAAAGTCTACTCGGGCACACCAGCGACGCCGCAGCAGCTCCATCCGCACAACCTGCACAATCGACTGGGCGTGTCCAGCTCGGGCCAGGGTTAGGAGATCCGGTGGTTTGGGCATCCCAAGATACCTCGCCGGAGAACAAGCAGGAAGAAGAAGGGGCGAGCCTCTACCCATCATCCCCCAGCCCTGCAGGCAAGAGCGGAATTGCGCTCCTTCCCAGGCTGCTCCGAGGGCAGGTTGGTATAGTTGAGGGCAGCAGGTGTGGGGAGTGGATGGAAGGTCATGCCCGAATTTGGCAAGCCGGGGTCAAGGCAGATATGGGGGGCGATGCTGCTGTTGAGCTTGGCGGGAGCAGGACTGTTTCCCCCTCCCTCTGTCCAGGCTCAGGCGATTACAGCCCCAGGTTTATCGCGCATTGAGCGTTGGTACTACGACCCCCAGCAGGGGCGGCTGGAAGTTAACACCCAGGGCGAGGTGCGGCCTTTTCTGTTCGTGCTGCAGAATCCGCCTCGGGTTGTGCTGGATTTTCCCAACACCCGCTTTGGACAGGAGCCCCAAACCCAGACTTTTGCGGGCCGTGTCACCTCTCTGCAGATTAGCCAGCTTACGGATACCATTACCCGCTTTGTGCTCTATCTGCAGCCGGATCAGCCTCTCAGCCTCAACCAACTGCAACTGCTCACCGCCGGCCCCTCCCGCTGGGCTGTTCAATTCACCCAGGCCGGATCTCTCTCTTCTTCTCCCCCTTCATCTGCCGGCTTATTGGGAGGTTCCAGGGATCCCTTCCCGCCGTCCCCGCCTTTGCCGACACTGCCTCCCCGACGCCCGGCACCCACCCCATCTCCTCGCTCCGGCCATCAAATTTTAGAGGTATCCCCGCAAGCAGAAGGCTTTTTTATCCGTACCCAAGGCAGCCCCTCCACTACGGTGCGGCGCATCCTCGATCCGGATCGGGTAGTGGTGGATTTTCTCAACACCACCCTCAGCCCTGCCCTCACCCAGCGAGCTTATGTCATCAACCGTCTGGGGGTTTCGCGGCTGCGTATCGGGCAGTTTGAGCCCACCGTTGCTCGGGTAGTGCTGGATGTGGATTCCTCCGGTGGCGACTGGGAAGCCCGCTACGACCCACAGCGAGGTGGGATCTGGATCCAGCCTGCCGGCGGTGCTGCCCAGGCCAGCCTTTTGCCCGAGGTCAGCTCTGTCAACAGCAGTGGGCCGCTGGCCACGTTGCAATCGGTTCAGCTCCAGGGCAACCGGTTGATCATCAGCGCCGATGGATTCATGTTCTACCGGGCCGGCTGGGATCCCGAGAGTGGTGGCTACCGCATCAACGTGGCGCCCGCTCGCCTGCCCCAGTCTATGCCGGATCCCGGCTTGCCGGTTGGAGGGCCGGTGGAGCGGATCCGCTTTGTGCAGGAAGATGCCCGCACGGTCAGCATTCTGGTGCAGCCCGCCGAGGAGTTCAATGTCTTCGAGCCCAACCCCGGCCAGGGATCCCGCCGCATTACCTTGGAGCTGCGACCTCTGAATGCTCCTCCACCAATACCTCAGCCGCAGACGCCCGGCCCTGCCTCCCCTTCCACCCCCCAATCTCTGAACCGGACGGTCATTGCCATCGACCCCGGCCACGGGGGACGGGATCCCGGTGCCATCGGGGTGGATGGGATCCAGGAGAAGGACATCGTGCTCTCCATTTCCCACCAGGTACGACGACTGTTGCAGGAGCGGGGATATGGAGTGGTGATGACCCGCACCGATGACCGGGAAGTGCTGCTGCAACCGCGGGTGGATATGGCCGTTCAGGCCAATGCTGCCCTGCTGGTGAGCATTCATGCCAACGCCCTGGATCGCTCCGGCATTCACGGCATCGAGACCTATTACCTGCGACCCGATAGCGCCGAGCTGGCCGCCATCTTGCACCGCAGCTTGGTCAGGGCCACCGGTGCTGCTGACCGGGGGGTGAGACGAGCCCGCTTTTTTGTGGTGCGGGAAACACCTGTGGGTATGCCCTCCGTGCTGCTGGAGTTGGGATACGTAACCAACCCAACCGAAGGGCGAAAATTGGCTACTGCCGAATATCAGGCTCTCTTGGCGCGGGCTATTGCCGATGGTATTGAGACCTTCTTGCGCAGCCGCTAGCCGTTCGGCTGAGCTTGTTGGTGTTGATCACAACTGAATCCAGTTGATCTCACAGGGAAGGCGTCGCCGAGATCCTTGAAAGCAGGGTAGGATACAGCAGCTTAGGCCAAGGTGTTGAGGAGAATGGAGCATGCGGTGGGAGTGGGGATCGGATCCGGATCCCAGTTGGCCAATTGGGGTGTTTGACAGCGGCTTGGGCGGGCTGACGGTTTGGCGAGCTTTGCGCCGTCGGCTCCCCCACGAACGGCTCATCTACTTCGGCGACACGGCACGGGTACCCTATGGGGAACGCTCGCCAGAGGAGATCCTGGCCTTTGTGCGGCAAATTCTGACGTGGATGCAGGCGCAGCCGGTGAAGCTGGTGGTGATGGCCTGCAATACCAGCTCGGCCTTGGCCCTAGAACAGGTGCGGCAGGAGTTTGCCCTGCCCATTCTGGGGTTAATCCTGCCCGGCGCCCAGGCAGCACTGGCCCAGGGATCCCGCATTGGGGTGCTCGCCACGGTGGCCACGGTCAAGAGTCGCGCTTACTCAAAAGCCATTCAGGAGTACAGCGCTCTGGATCCCAAACGCTTTCCGCACCCCGTTTACTGTTGGGAGCAAGCCTGCCCTGAGTTCGTCCCTCTCATTGAAGCCGGATGGCTGGATAGCCCTGCCCTGCGACAAGCGGCTGAACACTACTTGCAGCCCCTGTTGCAAAAAGGGATCGATACCCTTGTCTATGGCTGTACCCACTACCCATTGCTGGATCCGATCCTGAAGCCTTTGCTGCCCCCCTCGGTCAAACGAGTGGATCCGGGGATGGCGCTGGTGGGATCCCTGGCCCGCGAATTGAGCTTATGGGGCTTGCGCCGCCCCTCGACCGCTGCCCAGGAGGAACCCCACCGTTTCTGTGTGAGCGGGGATCCAGAGCGATTTGCCCAGTTGGCCACTCCTTGGTTGGGCTTTCGGCCCCAGGTAGAACGGGTGGAATTGCCGGCTTTGGATGTCAGCAACTCCCTCCGCCCCTGAGCGCCCTTCTCCTCGGGGATAAAGATTGGGGGCCCCTCAACGGGTCATCACCTGCAAGGGGAAGCGCTCCGCCAGCTCCCCCTCCACTTTGGGAAGCCATTCCTCTTGGAACACCCACACCTGCCCCTGCTGCACGCGGCCATCGGGGTTTTGCGTCAGCTCCAGCCAATACACGAATTGGTTTCCCCGCAGCACCACCCCTTGGATGGCAAGGGCCAAGGTATAGCCCGGACTGCTTGCCAGAGCTTCTGGGGACGGGTAGCGAATCACCTCCACCGCCTGATCCAGATCGGCGGCGATCTCCGGCCCATAAACGTCGCGAATGGCTTGAAAGAGGTCTTCTGCCGTCAGTCCTTGGGGGCGAAAGAACGTCATCCGCTCCGAGCGAATCGTCTCCCGATCCAGCGGGTTGATGATCCGTCCTGGCGGAGCCACCGAAGCCAAGAACGTAAAACGGGATCTATCCGGCTCCACTCGGTTGATGTTCAGGGTTTCGCCCGGACGGGGCCGCAGCACAGGATTGTCCCTCACCCAGGCTGCCGCTTGATCCGGAGATTGCCCGGGGATCCCCCAAGCTGCCGACCGAAGGCCCGCCACTGCCCAGCAGGCCATTGCCAAACCGGTTCCTCGCACCCAGCGCAGCCTTTTGCCCCAGCAGGACAGAGCCCTTGTTGGCTTTGCACCCAAGACCGGCCAGCGATCGCAACGCACGTTCCCATTCCTCCGGGCAAACAACACAAAAACACCACAGTAGAATTAGAGAGACTAAGAGATAAATTGAGATAAATTGAGCGGGCATGGGCAGATCCATCCTCGATGCAAGCGCCCAACAGTCTTGCCCTTCCCCACTGTATCTGAAGATGTCGGTGCGCCTGTTGCGCCTGAGCGCGAGCATCACGGCCAATAGCTGTAAGGATCCCTCGGCAAGATACGCAGATCCCCGGCGGCTTATCCGCCAAAACGTAAAAAGTATCTTAAGATCAACGGTAAGCAAATCTCATACGCACTAGGTCAGCACCTCAGGAGGTAACCGATGGCTCTCGTTGCAATGCGGACGCTGCTGGATCATGCCGCCGAACATGGCTACGGCATTCCTGCCTTCAACGTCAACAACATGGAGCAGATCCAAGCAATCATGCAGGCAGCCCATGAAACCAACAGCCCCGTTATCCTGCAAGCCTCTCGAGGGGCACGCAAGTATGCGGGCGAGAACTTTCTGCGGCACCTGATCCTGGCGGCAGTGGAGACCTACCCCCACATCCCCGTCGCCATGCACCAAGACCACGGCAATAGCCCGGCTACTTGCTATTCCGCCATCCGCAACGGCTTCACCAGCGTCATGATGGATGGATCCCTCAAGGAAGATGCCAAGACCCCGGCCAGCTACGAGTACAACGTGGCCGTGACCTCCGAGGTGGTGAAAGTGGCTCATGCAATCGGGGTGAGTGTGGAAGGGGAACTGGGCTGCCTGGGATCCCTGGAAACGGGCCGTGGGGAAGCGGAAGATGGCCACGGCGCGGAAGAGGCGCTCAGCCATGACCAACTCCTCACCGACCCCGACCAAGCGGTGGACTTTGTGGAGCGAACTCAGGTGGATGCGCTGGCCGTAGCCATTGGTACCAGCCACGGCGCCTACAAGTTCTCCCGTAAGCCCACCGGCGACATTCTGGACATGGAGCGCATCGCCGAGATCCACCGCCGCCTGCCCAACACGCACCTGGTGATGCACGGTTCCTCCTCGGTGCCCAAGGAGCTGATCGACATCATCAACGAATACGGCGGCTCCATTCCCGAGACTTACGGTGTGCCGCTGGAAGAAATTCAGCGGGGCATCCAAAATGGAGTGCGCAAAGTAAACATCGACACCGACAACCGCCTGGCCATCACAGCTGCCGTGCGTCGCGCCCTGGCCGAGAATCCGAAAGAGTTTGATCCCCGCCATTTCCTCAAGCCTTCCATCAAGGAAATGCAAAAAGTCTGTGCTGAGCGCTACATTGCCTTCGGCTGTGCTGGCCATGGCACCAAAGTTCCGGTGGTTACCTTGGATGAGATGGCAGCCAAGTATGCTTCTGGAGCTTTGGCGGCTCAGGTGAAGAAGACCGTTGCGGTCTAGTCCCCACATCCTGCAAGAACTCTGGAATGCTTGCCGGGGCGCTTCCAGGGTTTTCCTTGGAGATCAGCTAGGTCACTGGACTCAGATTGGACAAATAAGGGGATCCAGCGGGGATCCCCTTTTGCTTTGGAGGAACTTGATGCGTTTTGGGGGTCAGGCAGCTTTTGCCGCAGAACGTTTTTCCGTCTCAATTTGATGGTTCAGCAACGCCAAGCTTAGGCAGTCCAACAGTTCCAGGTCAGCCTCAGAGTAGCGCCGCTGAAAGAGCAGCTCATTGATGCGGTTCTCTTGACTTAGGCTGAGAAAACTGCTGCGGAACACCTGTTCCACGATTTCTTGGATGCTGGAGGGCGGAGCAACAAGGAGAGAGTCAAGATCTGTATTCATGGCTGGTTCTGTTTGAGAGATGGTTTTTGACAGAGGAGAGATTACTTTTGCCGAGGGATGAGGTAGCACTGCTCGATGCGCTGTAGGAAGAAGGGAGGAACTCCGGCCTGAGGCTCGTTCTCAGAAGAGACATCCTTCTGCCACTTGAGGGAAACTCCCAGCAGCGCTCCCAAAGAGAAGCTCTCGCTCAATAGGGCCGCTATGCGGTAAGTACGGTAGTCCAGCGTTGGATCCACACCGGCTTGCATCTGTGTTCCTCCGTATTTCTAACGCTCACGCGCCCATCATAGCTTGGAGATCAGGGAAAATACAGAGAAACACCGAAGACTTACCTAGGCAATTTGTACGTTTCTTCTACGCGATTTGGCGGATATCGGCGGGATCCCAGGGGTCTTTGGGGCAGGTTCAGGGTTGAGTCAGGGATCCCAGCCCAGCAGAGCGGAGATTTCCGCAGCCGGGGTGGCCGCGTTGAAGGGTTTGCTGATGAAGCCATTGGCTCCAAGCTGAGCAAGAGAGGCATCCTGGGGATCCCGGACTTTGGCGGTTAGAAGGATCACGGGGATCCTTTGGGTTTCCGGCAAAGCTCGTAAATGGGCCAAGGTGGTGGGGCCATCCATCCCCGGCATCGTCACATCCAGCAGGATGGCCTCGGGTTGCTCTCGGATAGCGATTTGGATCCCTTCTGGGCCGGATCCCGCCGTTAAGATCTGCCAGCCGACCAAGTTTTCCAGGATCAGTTGGGTCATTTCCCAAATATCGGGTTCGTCGTCGATGATCAGCAGACGATGGGTCATGTTGTTTCAGCCAAGAGTTGGTGTACCCGTTCTTGGAGTTCTGTCGGACTGATGCGCCCTTTGACGTAGATTTCGGTAACTTGAGATTGCCAGCGGATACGCTCTGGGTGCTCCACATCGCGGGCCGTGTAGATCAAGACGGGAATGGGCTTGGCGGGAGGATTCCTGTTCAGCCAATCCAGCAGGGCAAACCCCTCGTCGCCAACCAGTTCCAAATCCAGAATGATGAGATCCGGTCGTGAGGCTTGGCAGTGACTGATGGCACCGGGAACCGAAGCAACCACCACAAACTCTGTATTCTCTCGCTCCAGCAACAGGCTGAGAACATAAGCAAGACTGGGATCATCCTCAACGATCAACACCTGCTGCGACATCGTTTGCTCCTGGGCAGAGCTGGGAAACCAACAATCTGCGCAAGCCTTGAAAGGCTTTTGCCCAGGGTAGCGAGGGAGAAGGGTAAAACTGGGGAAAGTTAGTCGGTGTTTTCGTTGCTCACAAAGGCCGACCCATTGGCCTGGGGTTCGGGCGATTCCAGCGCGTATTTGAGCGCATGCCAGGCCAGGTTGGCGCATTTGATGCGTACTGGAAATTGGGCTACCCCTTTCATGGCGTTCAAAGCCCGTTGCTCCCGCGGGAACTCTTCGCCACCGCGCATCATGGCTTGGAAGCGCTCCACCAACTGCAGAGCTTCGGGGATGGTGCGCCCCCGCACCGCATCCGCCATGAGATCGGCAGAAGCCAGGGCAATGGCACAGCCTGCCCCCTCGAATTTGATATCGACAATCCGCTCCTGGCTGGGATCCAGTTGCAAGGTGAGGTCGATGGTGTCGCCGCAGGAGGGGTTGTGGCCGCGCTGGTGGCGGTGGACGGGATCCACTCTGCCGAAGTTGTGGGGCTTTTTGTATCGCTCCAGAATGACTTGCTGATAGAGTCCGCGCAGGTTATCGAGAGGCATTGTTGCTCCTGATTGGTCGCTGCTCTGGCCGGTCGGCAAAGGTCGGTAAAACGAATCAAGAGTTTTGGGCGGGCTGAAGGGTAGTGCAGTCACTCCAAAAATTAAGTTTGAAACATGCTCTCTGGCGCTCTGCGTCAACCCTCGCTACTGCTTGCCCTACAAGGAGAGAGGGGAGTTAGAGCACTGCTTCGCTGCGATTTGGAATGTTGTGCCCCCTTGCTGCTGGGAACAGCCATAACCTAGACATTCAGAATTTCTGGGAAGCAAGCCCAACTCGACCCATCCGGTCTTGATCTTAACCCCGTTCTTGGCAGGGTTGGGTCAGTAGAAAAACTCCTGCCAGCGCACGGGCTTGAGTTTACACATGTACAGCCAATCAAAAAAGTTCTTCAGCACCGTGGCTGCATAGCCGCGCCAGACCAGCCCGCCTTTCTCAGCAACAGCAACGCGGTTCCCCACCGTTACACAAACAAAAACCGTGGCCTGCGGTCGGTAGGGGATCAGAGGTTGGCCGCGGATAAGCCGCAGCAGGTTTTGGGCTGCAATCGGCCCCTGGCGCACCGCGTACACGCCGATCTTGGGCAAGAGGCGGGATCCCCAAACAAAGTCAGCGCAGTCCCCCACCGCCAGGATGCGCTCTGAGCCTTGCACCCGCAGGTATTGATCCACAAGCAGGGATCCCGTCGGCCCTGTCGGCAAGCCGCAGGTGCTCAACCAGGCCGGCGCCTGGAAGCCACCTGCCCACAGGCGAGTCTGAGCCATCAACTCGGTGCCATCCGAGAGCCACACCTGCTCCGGCCCAAAGGCTTTCACCTGACATCCGGCCCAGATTTCCACCCCCAAGCGGCGGATTTCTCTTTCCACAGCCCGGCGGAAGTGTTCTGAGAAACCCTCCACCAGATGGGCCTGGCGATGGATCAGGATCAGCCGGGCTTGAGCTAAGGGGATCCCTGTTTCTGCGCTCATTTCCCGGCAAAGATCGTAGAGTTCCCCCATCAGCTCTGTGCCGGTACAGCCTCCCCCTGCCACCACAAAGGTCAACAGACCCGGCGTCGGATCCCCCTGGGCAGCCCGTTGCCAGCACTGCCGGATCCAAGTTCGGGCGGCCACCAATTGTTCTGCCGGTCGAATGGTGAAGGCATGTTGGATCCCATCAATGGTGCGCAACTCCCGGCCCACATTCACCAACAGATAGTCGTAGGCCAGAGTTTGGATCCCGGCTTCACTCTCCAGGGTCAGGGTTCGAGCTTCGGGTTGGATGTGGGTGACTCGCCCCGGCAAAAACTGGGCGCCGTTGGCTTGAATATGCTCCAGCAAAGGGATCCGCACCAGCTCTAGAGAAAACCGACCGCTCAGCAGCCGTGTGGACATGCCCGAATTGACACTGTAGGGATAGGGGTTGATGGCGATCACCCGTGCCTGCCCTTGGAGGGCCCGCAAGGTGTCGATGGCCCCATAGCCACATCCGGCCAAGATTACGGTGGGCAGGGATCCCCTCATGGCTGGAGCGGGAACTCCTGGGGATCCCCGGCCGCCCATTCCAGGATGGAACCGGAATAGCTTTTGGCCTGCCGGCCCACGTGGGTTAAAACCACCGTGACCCAAGCGGAGCGAACCCCAGCTGTGCAGTAGGCAATGATCTCGGCTTCTGGAGGGATCCCGGCTTTTTGCAGGCGGGCGTGAATTGCAGCGGGCGGCAATAGGGATCCCGCCGCATCCATCAGCTCCTTGTAGTAGAGATGCACAGCGCCGGGGATGTGTCCACCGCGCGCCTCACCATAGGGGGTGGCTCCCTTGTATTCTTGGGCTTCGCGACTGTCGAGGATGGCCACACGGTCGGAGCCAAGGCTGGCCCGCAGAGTGTCCCGGTCGATCTCCCACCGGTCGGTTCGCTGCACTACAAAGTCGCCCCGTTGCGGTTCGTCGGCGCTTTGTCGGGTTGTGGTCAGCACTCCCTCCTTCACCAGGGCCGGATAGCCCCCGTCCACCATGACTGCCTGGGGATGACCCAAGCTGCGCAACATCCAAACGATCCAGCCATCTTCTCCCCAGCCCTGTAGCGGATCGGCAGCAACTACCACCGGACGCCCCTGAAACACGCCAAGGCCCTGCAGCTTTTCGGTGAGAAGGGCATCATCTGCCAACAGCTTGCCGCTGTTGGCAGCCTCTGGTTGAGTAAACTCCGTCCAGTTCACCGGAATTGAACCCTTCAGGATCCCGTCGGCTTGCAATTCCGCACTGCGTGCATCCAGAAGCGTTGCCCCTTGTTGGATGAGCTGGATGGCGGTTGCAGGGCTGACCACCCAACCTGGCGTTGGTGTCATGGGTTGAGAGAACCTTAACTGGAAGATCCTATCCCACCTTACGGGACGAGTAGGCCGGTATGGGCCTCTTCCATCTGTTTGGAGAGAAGCTGTTGCAGGCTCACTCTGGCTTCGGAGAAGTTGGGAGCGATTTCCAAAGCCGAGCGAAAGTGTTCAATGGCCTGCTCCAGCTTGCCTTGGCGGGCAAGGATGGATCCCAGACGATAGTGAGCTGCTCCATAGCTGCCATTGCTGCGAATGGCCCGTCGATAGCTGATCTCCGCTGAGGTCAAATCCCCCTTAATGCGCGACGCCTCTCCCATGCCAAAGTGAGCTTCGGGCAGATCTGGGTCTCCTTTCAAAGCCTGTTCAAACTGCTGTATAGCCTGCTGCAACTGTTGAGGCTGGATGAACTTGTGCCCAGAGGCATCCCGTTGTTTGGGGCCCAGGTAGGCTAGGCCAATGGCGGCCATCGCTTCGTGCAGATCGGGGGCCAGCTCCAAAGCCCGCCGGTAGTTCTTCACAGCTTCGCTGTATTGCTCTTGGCTTGCCAACACCAGGCCCAAGCCGTAGTAGGCGCGAGCCTGCTGTCTTTTGAACTGGCCATTGAAGACCACCTGGCTGAACTCCTGGCTAGCTTGAGCCAGATGGCCTGCATGTACCATTGCCAAACCCAGATCCACCCGCACAGCGGCTGCCAACTCAGGACTGAGATCCAGGTTGAGAGCAGTTCGGAAGGCTGCTATTGCCGCTTTTAACTGACCTTTGCGCATCAGCGCTTGTCCCATCACGGCGTGGCCCAGGCCCAGGCGATCATTCAACTCCAAAGCAGCCCAACAGGAATCGATGGCCTCGTCCCATTGCCCCAGCTTGAGGCGAATTTGAGCAACGCAAAGATGGGCCTCGCTGAAGTGGGGATCCAGCCCCAGGGCCTTTTGTTGCTGGGCCAACGCTTCTGCCCAGTTGCCCTTCTCTGCCCAGGCTTGGCCGAGCAGGCTATAGATCTCAGCTTGGGCGGATCCCTGGGTGAGGGGGAATGCTTCGGGTAAGTGGGCCAGAACTTCATCCGGCTGATGCTGGGCCAGCCACTGCCGTGCTAGAGCCTTCAGGGTTTCCACCAGGTGGGTGTTGATGCCGCTCCAGTTCGGGTTCAGGTGTTTGGCCTGTTGGTAGTGGCTCAATGCCTCCTGCAGTCGGTTGGTTTTTGCCAACAGATGGGCCAGCTCAACGTGGGCCTCGACATGATTCGGCTGTTGCCGCACGGCCTCCCGAAACCGCTCCACCGCCTCAGGCATTTGATTGGCCTGTAAAAAGGACAGCCCTTCTGTAAAGGGATCCTGGGATCCCTCTTCTCGCTCAAGGGTGTCATCGACACGCCGACCTTTCCACCCCAGCCAGCCCCCCCCTGCGGCCAAGATCAACAGCGGGATCCCCAGCCCCAGCGATCTGGCTCGGGCAGGAACATCGGCTTGCCCAAAAGAGCGCACCACCAACCCAGCCCCCAGCAGGAGAGACAAAGCCAGAGCTCCCCCCAAGAAGGGCCTTAGAGCAGGCCTGTGCAACCATTGATCAAGTGTCGGAAAGTTGGCCAGAACGTCGATAGGAGAACTGGGGCGAGCAGTTGTAGGCAGAGGGGTCGGGATCCCGTCTTGGGAAGGGGCATGGCCAACCGAGGCCTGGCTTGGAGCCGCTTCTGGCCAGCGCTCTTTCTGAATTTTGGGAACCGGTGCCCCCAGAGTTTTAACTTTGCGAAAATCGGAGTTGTGGTCGGGATCCACAACAGGTTTTTGGGCCTCCAGCACCTTGATCTCAGAAATCTTGGTGCCCGGTAATACAATCTGCGTGGCATCGGCACTGCTTTCCCCAGAGGACAAGTAGAAGACTTTTTTCCACTGCGGCTGTGTTTCCCCCTGAAGCCGACCGTACACCACCAGTTGGCTAACTCCCTGCACAGGCAAGCCCCCCAATTGGCTGGCAACTCGATGCAACACCATAGAGCGGCTAAACATCCCCTGCCGTGGGAGATCCACCATGAGGTAAAGGACATCTTGCTTCAGGGCCGAACGGGTTGGCAGGGGGGCAAGGGCCTTCTGCAGAGCCTTGATCAGGGTTTCCACGCTGCGAGCGGCAGATGAGTCAGCCATAAGGTTAGAGCTCATAAAGTTAAAGGGTGAAAAAGTAGTCTTGCAACAACTCCAATTCAAAAGGGCTCCACTTCTCTCGGCAAAGCTGAGTACCTTGTGGCCAGAAGTCAAGGCCTCTGACTTCATCTCGCTGCCTCATTGTGCTCAATCTGCCGGAGTCCGTCAATATACTGAAAGAGCCTGTTACAAACGGGGCTGCCGGCCCATTTTGCGACGGAAAAGGTGGGTGTGGTCAGGGCTGTAGAGCCGCGAGCGGGCAGATCTGGAGCTTGACAAGCCTTTCAAGGCAGGGCTGACGAGATAGAGCACTGTGCGTTCTAAGTCGGCTTGCCGGGTGAGGGCGGCCATCTCGGCCAGGGATCCCAGCCAGATCTGTTCGTCCGGCCAACCCAAGCGATAACAAACGGCAACCGGGGTATCGGCGGGGTAGTGAGCCAGCAGATCTGCCTGCGCTTGTTCTACGTGGCGGGCGCTCAGATATAGACACAAAGAGGCGCGGTGGGCTGCCAGACTGGCCAGGGCTTCTGCTTCCGGTACCTGGGTGCGACCGCTGGCGCGGGTGAGGATAATCGTCTGTACCAACTTGGGTATGGTCAACTCCACCTGCAAACGGGCGGCTGCCAATTGAAAGGCGCTGACTCCCGGCACGATCTCAAAAGGGATCCCTGCCTCCGCCAGCCGGATCAGCAGCTCGTGCAGAGCGCCGTAAAGGCAGGGATCCCCGTCCTGCAGCCGCACCACCCGCCGCCCCGCCTTGACCCGTTCCACAATTTGCGGCAGCAGCGTTTCCAGCGTGAAGGAGCGGGTGTCAATGGCCTCAACCCCAGGGCGACAATGGGCCAGCACTCCCTCTGGCACCAAAGAACCTGTGTAGAACACTACATCGGCTTCCGCCAGCAACCTTTGCCCCCGCAGGGTAATCAGCTCCGGATCCCCGGGGCCAGCCCCGATAATGTAGACAGGCCACGACGTCGGTTCGCGCATTTGCTTGCTTCCTACCCCTTCAAGGGCCTCTTTGAAGATCCCTTTTCCAAAGTCTTTTCAAACTGGATTCCAAGGGAACTTATCTGGAGGCTCAAGCATGCAAGATCACGACAGGCACTCGCATCCCATCTTAAGGTACGTTCGGGAAGACTATTATCCCTACGTTGTTTTACCCCAGCCGATTGCTCTCCTCCTGAGGGGGCCGGATCTCCCACCTCGCCCGCCGGAGCCTGAGCCGCCACAGATGCCTGCCCGTCCGCTGGAGCCTGAGCCGCCACAGATGCCGGAGCGCCCAACGGAACCTGAACTACCTCGAATGCCGGAACGCCCTGTTAGGCCAAATCTACCCGAGCTACCCCAGCCTTTGATGGGCAAGCTGCAATCGGCATGGGCAACTGGTGCTGGTGTTGCTGTGCTCATTACCTTGATTATTGCGGAGGCTCCAGAATTGGTTGTTTTAGCAGGTATTGTCGGTATTGCAGCGCTAGCACGTTTTCTCTACGAATCATGGACATACGAGAAGCGAAAAGAAAAATATGAGAGAGAAAGAGCAGAAAAAATATGGAAACATGAAGAAGCTCTGCGTTGCTGGGAAGCGGAATGCAAAGCCCTTGAACAAGCCCACCAGGAAAAACTGAATAAATATTACGAAGAGGTTTGTTTGTGGCAAGTAAGATGTGAAGAGATCTGGAGAGTTCATCAACAGAAATATGAGGAAGTTCTGCGACGGTGGGAAGCAGAATGTGAAGCTCTTATACAAGCTTACCAAGAAAGATTGAGAGAACATCAAGAGGCCCTCCGGCAGTGGGAAGCAGAGCGCGAAGATCTAAAAAAAATCCATGAAGAAAACCTGAGGAGGTACCAAGAGATCGACCTGCGCCGGTGGCAGGAAGAGTGTACGTCCATCAGAAGAAGGCATTGGGAGAAATATCAGGAAGCTCTACGGCAGTGGGAAGCAGAGTGCGAAGCCATTGAAAGAGAACACCGAGATCAGGCTATGGAGCTTATTGCTAATCAAAGGGTTCAGTATCCTGATACAGTTTCTGATGCTCGCTGCGGAAGATTTGATAACTTCCTTCGAAATGCTTTGATGAGACAATTGGAAAGTCTAGAGAGAGATAGCTTTAAAGTTACTCTGCTTCCAGAGAGGTCAGCTGTTAGCATAGAGCAGTCTAGTGTCCGGTGCTATACCCCTGATATCGCAATGCAGGTATCTAGAGATGGAAAAAGATCACTCGTTTTACTCATTGACATTGAAATTGATGAGCCATGGTTTCTTGAAGGTAATCTGTGTAGGCCAGCCCATACTGTGAATGATCCTAAGCAAAGTAAGCGTGATGCTTATCTAGCGGATAGAGGCTGGGTTGTAGTTCGGTTCTCAGAACGGCAAGTTTATGAAGAAAGTGAAAAGTGCATTAATCTCATCTTTTGCTTGGTTTCAGGTGTCTTGGGTGCATTAGATTCTAAACAGCCAGACTTATCATTTTCATTTCCAACGGACCACAAGAGATGGGGTGATCAAAGTGCTCTTAGTGAACCTAGATTTCCTCCTTCCTACTTTTAATTCCCAAGGTTGAGACTGGCCCTACCGGGATTGAATTGAGCTAACGCGCTGGTCCGAGACGCTGCTGCAGGATTTGTGCGGCCAGCAACACATCCAGGGGGGTGGTTAGCTTCAAATTGGTCTCCTCCCCTTCCACGATGTAAACCGGCCAGCCCAGCTTCTCAAACAGAGCTGCGTCATCGGTCACTTGCCAACCTTGGGCCAGAGCCTCCTGATGGGCTTGCCACAGCAACGACAGGCGAAATCCTTGCGGGGTTTGCGCTGCCCACAGCCTGCTGCGCTCCGGCGTCGATTGGATTTGGATCCCGTTGGGGCCGGTCTCTGTCACTTTAATCGTGTCTTTAACAGGGATCCCTGCGATGAGACCATCCACCTGCTGCAGAGCGGCACTGCAGCGATCGAACAACTCAGGGGTAGCCAGGCAGCGGGCCCCATCGTGAATCAGCACCCGTTCCACCGTCCCCCACCCATAGAGATACTCAACCCCCTTGCAAACCGACTCCTGCCGCGTCGCCCCCCCTTGTAAAAGCTGCACCGGCGTGGACAGATCCATTGCCGCCAGGATCTGCTCGATGGCCGGCCAATCGCCGGGTTGGGAGAGAATGCCGATCCACTCGATGGAGCTGGCTCGATCCGCAGCCTGCAACGTCCAAGCCAAAATCGGCTGACCCAAGAGCGGCAGCAACAGCTTATTGACCGCAGCTCCCATTCGCTTGCCGCTGCCAGCCGCCGGGATCAGAAGGTGCATGGGATCCAAAAGTGCATCCAACCGGATCCCAGTGTACTGCTCAACTCAACCTTCCAACTCTCCCGAAGCAGTGACAAAGTCAGGGTAGGCAATGTTGCCGTGCTCGCCAATATCCAAGCCGGCCAACTCTTCTTCTGCCGAGACGCGCAGACCGATGGTGCCCTTCAAAATCAAAAACAAAGCCAGACAACAGATAAAAGACCATCCTCCCAGGGCAATAACCCCCAGAATCTGTACCGGCAACACCGCCCAAGTCACCCCCGCTTCCGCATGGGCAAACCACGGGATCCCTGCAGCAATGACCCCCCAAGCGCCGCACACCCCATGTACCGACACCGCCCCCACCGGGTCATCCACCTTCAAGGTGCCCTCGATAAACAGCACCGACAACACCACCAACACCCCGGCCACCGAGCCGATAAGGATTGCCCCCAAAGGATGAACAGTGTTGCAAGGAGCAGTAATGCCCACCAGCCCCGCCAGTGTCCCATTGGCTGCAAACGTCATGTCCGGCTTGGTAAAAATGGCCCAGGAAGTACAGAGAGCGCCGATGGCTCCTGCCGCCCCGGCCAAATAGGTATTGAAAGCAATCCAGCCAATATCAGGAATCGCTGCCGTTGTAGAGCCGGCATTAAAGCCAATCCAGCCCAGCCACAGGATCAACGCCCCCAACATGCCCAAGGGTAAGCTATGCCCGGGAATAGCCCGCGGCTCCCCATTGGGACCATACTTGCCCAAGCGCGGCCCCAACACCAAAGTTCCCGCAAAAGCTGCAGCCCCACCCACCAAGTGCACCACCCCCGACCCGGCAAAGTCAATGTAGCCCAGGTTTTCCAGCCAGCCGGCTGTACCACCGTTGTAGTCGGCAAACAGGCCATTCCAGGCCCAGCCCCCGGAAATCGGGTAGATCGCCCCAGAGATGACGATGGAGTAAATCAAATAAGCCAAAAAGCGGGTGCGTTCCGCCATTGCCCCGGAGACAATGGTGGCAGCGGTGGCGGCAAACACCAGTTGGAAACAGAAGAACGTGAAAGGCCAAGCATCGTTTTGACTGCCGGCTTCAGCTCCCTGTTGCCAGTTGAAAAAAAACCAGTTGGTGCCCAAAAAACCGGCCACATGGGATCCGAACATCAGCCCAAACCCCAAAAACCAAAAAGCGCAGGCCCCGAAGCAGAAGTCCATCAGGTTCTTCAGGACAATGTTGGTAGCATTTTTAGCCCGCGTGAAGCCCGCCTCCACCATGGCAAAGCCCGCCTGCATGAAAAACACCAGCGCCCCGGCCACCGTTGTCCAGACGATGTCGGCATGGTATTGCTGAGTTTTCAGTAAGGTTTGTAGCTCAGCCCAAGCCTCGGGTGGGAGAGCCTGTTCCAGAGCCGTGAGATCCGTCTGGGCCAGAGCAGGCGGGGCAACCAAACTTCCCAACCCCAGCAAAGCTCCAACCCCCAGCAGGACTTTCCCCTCTGTCCTCAAACCCAAAAGGATCCCCTGCCGAAGACGAGAGAAAACAGTCTCACCTATCTGACTTTTCATCTCGATTCCAAGTCCCACACCTCGATTTTGAGCTATTTCTCCCCTCCTACCCGTAACCACCTACACCAATGCCACCAAATACATCAGCAAGCCATAAAAGAGAGGGCCAGCCCTGACCCTCCCTTTTGATGCTCATTTGATGCTCAGTTCAGCAATGCTCCGATCCGGCAACCCCAGGTCAGACCGAGCACAACGGCTCAAGATTGCTCCGAATCGGTGGCAGCAGTAACGAAGTCGGGGTAGGCCACGTTGCCATGCTCGCCCACATCCAAACCGGCGATCTCTTCCTCGGCGCTGGTGCGCAGGCCGGTTACAGCCTTGAGGATAAAGAACAGGATCAAGCAGGTAATAAAGGGCCAGAGGAAGTAGGCCAGAGCGCCCACCACTTGTACCCCAAATTGGGCCCAGGTGACCTCTTCAGCATAGTTGGCATTGGCAAAGAAGGGGATCCCTGCTGCCAACACCCCCCAGATACCACAGGTGCCGTGTACCGAAATCGCGCCCACCGGGTCATCAATTTTCAGCACCGTATCCAGGATCACCACCGAAATCACCACCAGAATCCCGGCCACCGAGCCGATGATCAGAGCACCCAAAGGATGGACGCTATCGCAAGGGGCAGTGATCCCCACCAAGCCGGCCAGGACACCGTTGGCGGCAAAGGTCATATCCGGCTTGCCAAAATGAACCCAAGAGGTGAACATCGCCCCAATTGCTCCAGCCGAAGCTGCCAGCAGCGTATTCATGGCAATCCAGCCAATATCGACAGAGGCTGCAGTGGTGGAACCGGCATTAAACCCGATCCAGCCCAAGGCGAGGATAAACACCCCCAACATCCCCAGCGGCAGGTTGTGGCCGGGAATAGCCCGCGGCTCTCCATTGGGGCCGTACTTGCCAATGCGAGGGCCAAGCGCGATCGCACCTGCCAAGGCCGCAGCGCCCCCTACCAAATGCACCACCCCCGACCCGGCGTAGTCGATGTAGCCCAGATTTTCCAGCCAGCCGGCTGTGCCGCCGTTGTAGTCGCCGAACAGCCCGTTCCAGGCCCAACCCCCAGAGATGGGGTAGATTAGCCCAGAAATAACGATGGAGTAGATCAAGTAGGCCAAGAACTTGGTGCGCTCTGCCATCGCTCCGGAAACAATGGTGGCGGCGGTAGCGGCAAACACCATCTGGAAGACAAAGAAAGTAAAGGGCCAGCCATCTGCCTCGTAAGCCTGCTGCCAGCCAAAAGCAAACCAGTCAGTGCCGAAGAAGCCAGCACTTTTGCCGAACATGAGGCCAAACCCGATGAACCAGAAGGCGCAACAGCCCATGCAGAAGTCCATCAAGTTCTTCATCATGATGTTGGCGGCATTCTTGGCGCGGGTAAAGCCCGTCTCCACCATGGCGAACCCTGCCTGCATGAAGAACACCAAGGCCGCCGACACGATCGTCCAAACAACGTCAGCGTGTTTCTGAACTTCCTCGGCCTCTTGAGCAAAGGCAGTTCCCTGGCCGAATAGAAAAACCAGCGCAGCCATTAGAGCGGCAGTCAGACTCCACTTGGCCGGTCGCCAAAGCCACTGGGGCACCTGGCTCTTGAGCTTTTGGATCATTGTCGTACTCATGCTTTTCGACTCACCTAAAGTGACAGTACTTCTCGCAACACATTACCCGAAAAGTAGGGCAAGAACACCTCATCAGATATACAGCAAAAGAGACATGAAGCAAACTCACACGAGGCTCAGGCCGGGCAACCCAAACCCTGAACGTGATCCCTTCTCATAGGGCATCTTGGTTGAGCTCGCCAGTTCGGATGCGGATGGTTTTTTCGACGGGGCTGATGAAAATCTTGCCATCCCCGATTTCGCCGGTGCGAGCCGCTGCAATCAGCTTCTCCACCACCGTATCCACCAGGTCATCTTCAACCACGATCTCCACTTTCAGCTTTTGTAGGAACTCTACCGTGTACTCGGATCCCCGATAACGCTCGGTTTGTCCCTTTTGGCGACCAAAGCCCCGCACTTCACTTACAGTCATGCCGACAATTCCGGCATTGACCAAAGCAATTTTGACCTCATCCAACTTGAATGGCCGGATTACGGCCTCGATTTTTTTCATTTGCCTCCTGCACCCCGGACAATTCCGCTAATTTCTAACACTACTGACACCTGCAAATTGTAAAAACAGATACATTTTTATCTCCTACTGAAGATGCTTACCACTCTGGATTTGCTCCCGTCAAGACCGGAAGGCCAAGCTTAAGCTACCTTAACGGGAGGAAGTCCCCACTGGCGTCTCACCAGCATCTGTAAGCGGCTGAGGGCTGAGAGAGGCCAAGCTGGCTGTAATAAGCGCTACCGCAAGCCACCACAGCATTTGTACCTGGGGACGATACCAGATGGTATCCACCAAGCCGTGGGCCATCATGCCGGTGCAAGCGGCCAAGCCTGCTGCCACCCATAGACCCTGCGGATCCCGCAAGTTGAGCAAAGTTTTCCAGCATCTCCAGCCGTGATCCCAGAGCACCAAGAGGAACCAGGCGAAAGTTAAGGAGCCGATGAAGCCAGTCTCCACGGTGAGCTGCAGAGGCACCGAATAGGCTCCGAGGGCGCTGAAGTTGCCTCGTTGGTAAAGGGGGTAGACGCGGTTAAAGGCGACATTGCCGGGGCCGATCCCCAAGATGGGAAAGTCGCGGATCATCTCCAGCACCGCCGCCCAGACGTTGATCCGAAAGTTGTTGCTGGTGTCTAGCCGCCCCCAAAAAAGGCTCTGCACCCGCAGCCGCAGAGGGCGTACCGTCAGGATTCCGAGCAACAGAGCAGCCCCCCCTCCGCCCAACAGGGCCGGCAAGGCCCAACGCCGCCAGCGGGCTGGCAAATCGACAGAATGCCACTGTGCCAACAGCACGGCCATCAGGGTGAGCATGGCCAGCCCCCCAATCCAGGCGCCACGACTGTAGGTGAGCAACAGGCAAATCAGGTTCACCGCCGTCGTAAACCCGGCCAGGAGTTTCGCTCCCCAACTGGGCCAAATCCAAGTGGCGGCCAGCCCCAGGGGAATGACCGGGATCAAGTAGCCCCCGTACAGATTTGGGTTGCGCAGATAGCTGTACACCCGCGTCAGACCTGCCAAGCCCGACTCCGGATCCACCCAGGTGGCCAGTTCTGCTGCCCCATAAAAGTATTGCCGCAGGCCGTAGACCCCCATCACCAAGCTGACCAAAAGCAGGGATCCCACAATCCCATCTCGGAATTGGGGTTTGCGCAGCAGACGATGCAACAACAGATAACCAGCCAGGTAGAGAGTCAACTTCAGCCAGCCATCCCGCGCTGCGTAGGGAACCGGAGAGAGAATCGTCGCCAAGGTGGCAATTCCCCAGAAAAGGACCAGGGGCAGATGCAGCGGCAGCCCAATCGGCGTTTCCACCAAAGTGCCCAGGCCCACCAGAGCGGCCATAGCCAGCAAAATCAGGCCCAGGATGCCGGTGGAGCTTTGCGCAGAGAAAACCCAGTAAAGCAGTACCAGCCCCAGGCCGATGCGGTCGGAAGTCTGCACCAATACGCTGCTTTTCCCCCAACTCTGCAGGGATCCCAATAGACGACCCAAAAGGCTTCCCTGCCACCAAGCCTTGATGGGAAAATCGCGCAGCAGAAAACCGTGCCACCGTTGCGTTGCTCGTTCCATAACCCTCCGGAGCCTGTTGGGCACAAGTTCATACGCCCCAAGTCACCTTCCGATTGCGTCGGTGGGACGAAGTTCTAGCTTATATCCCCAGAGGCAAGGAGACAACGAAGAAGAGCGCAACCTCTTATCGCGCCAGCCGGACAAAGTACCCCTCAACAAAAACAAAGAACCGGCTGACTCACAAGACTCTACAAGACAAAAGGCATCGAAGAGTTATCAAAGTTGGGTTTTCAATCTTAAGAACAAGTCTCTGTAAAAAGCAAAGAAGAACAGCAGGAAAAACTACAAAAAGCTCTATCTCAATCTTCAATCAAATGTTGGATTGCCGCAATCGAAGATCTCCTGACCTACCACAGACCGATTCTCAAAAGATTCTTCAGGCAACACAGGCTAACACTTGACCTTGGGATCCTCTTTCACCTTCGGCATTAGGAGAAGGGATTTGATCGCCTAAGCGGGATCCAGACCAACCTTCCTTGGCTCTAACTGCGTTCTGGGAATTGGAGTTGGAATAGTGAATCTGAATACGAGTAGGACGGCCCAGATCCAGGGCGGATCCCATGCAACGGGCTAAGATTTGCACCTTAAACTCAAACTCGCCAATGCCATCCATAATCTTTAACCCTGCAGTCTCTGCTCCTAATTCAACTGTAGGAGAAGGTCTACGAAATCTCTTCAGTGGGAATACAGAACTTTTTGGGCTGCGGAGACTTCTGGATTATGAAAGTTATGTAAAGATGCCTTTGTTTTCGCCAGACAGGGCGAGTACTTGACCTATTCTTAAACAACTTGAGTCAAGCTGGGCTCGGTATCTTCACTTGGACTGACTCCCTCCACCAAGTTGAGCAGGGATCCCGGCCAAACCGCTTAGACAAGGGGAACTGACCTACGCAAAATGGAGGAAGTAGGGGAAAAGCATCTCGTAAATCACTCGGTCGAAGCGTGCCCGTTTACCTGTACTGGGGGGATGATACCTATCGCCTGATGCAGGCGGTACAGCAGTTGCGGGATCAAGTGCTGGATCCCCACTGGGCTGCTTTTAACTACGATCGCCTGCCGCCGGAATCCACGATTGCCGGGCTCAACCAAGCCATGACCCCGCCGCTGGGATCCAACGCCCGCTTGGTTTGGCTGGAAGAGACAACACTCACCCAACATTGCCCGGAAGATCTGTGGGAAGAAGTGGAGCGCACACTGGCCCAGTTACCCCCTACCACCCATCTGCTCTTGACCACCAGCAATAAACCCGATGGGCGCCTGAAATCCACCAAAATCCTCAAGAAAACGGCCATTGTCCGCGAGTTTTCCCAACTGGCCCCTTGGGATGAGGAGGGCATTCTCCAGCAGGTGCAGCGGGAAGCTGAACAACGGGATCTGGCCCTCAGCCCGGCAGCCGCCCAGAAATTGGCCGAGGCGGTGGGCAATGACTCCCGTCGCTTGGCGATGGAATTGGAAAAGCTGGCCCTGTTTACGGCAGGTCAACAGGATCCCATTTCTCCTGAACAAGTCGAGGCGTTAGTTCCCGCCAGCGCCTACAACAGCTTTCAATTGGCGGGATCCCTGCGCAAAGGGAATCTGGAACAAGCCCTACGCATCTTGACCCATCTGCTGGATCACAACGAGCCGGCCCTGAGGATTCTGGCGGTGTTGGTAGGCCAATTTCGCACCTGGCTATGGGTGCGGCTGCTGCTGGATCAGGGAGAACGGGATCCCAAAGTCATCGCCCAGAAAGCAGAAATCGGGAATCCCAATCGGGTTTACTTTCTGCAAAAAGAGGTGGGATCCCTGAAGACCACAGCTTTACTGAAAGCAATGCAGCAGCTTTTGCAATTGGAATACAACCTCAAGCAAGGACAGCCGGAACGAGATGCCTTTCAAGAAGCGCTGATCCAAATCGTGGCTATATTGGGTGAAGGCCGAGCTCAGAGCAAGTAGAGCAGAATAAACAGCACAACCCAAACCCCATCCACAAAGTGCCAGTAGATCTCAGCAGCTTCGACGCCAAAATGATGTTGAGCGCTGTAGTGGCCGGGTTTAAAGGAGCGCCAGAGCACCGCCAAAATGAACAGCAACCCTGCCAGCACGTGAAGACCATGAAACCCCGTTAAAACATAGAAGGTGCTGGCAAACAAATTGGTGGTGAGGCCAAACTCCAGGTTGCTGTACTCATAGAGTTGCCCTGCCAGGAAAACCGCCCCCATCAGCGCTGTGAGGGCAAACCACAGCCGCAGACCCCTGACATCATCGGCCTTGATGGCCGACCCAGCTTTGTGAATGACGAAGCTGCTGGAGAGCAAGATCACCGTGTTGATCCCAGGCAAAAGCAATTCCCGCTCTGGGGTTCCCTCCGGCGGCCACACCGGGGCGGTGAGGCTATAGGCCAGGTAGGCCATGAACAGCCCTAGGAAAAGACAGCCTTCTGCCACCAAAAACATCAAGATGCCAAAGACGCGATGATCTGGGTGCTCAGCGTGGGCAGTGTGGGCCCTTGAGTGGCCAACCATCAGCGTTTCAGAGGCAAGGGATCCTTGCATATTCCTTTCCACCTAAATTC
Source organism: Synechococcus sp. R50.1 (assembly GCF_047462115.1). Lineage (NCBI taxonomy): Bacteria > Bacillati > Cyanobacteriota > Cyanophyceae > Synechococcales > Synechococcaceae > Synechococcus > Synechococcus sp. R50.1. Next base: position 25,537 of record NZ_JANSIN010000026.1, read on the forward strand.
CTGAATTCCTGAGACTTCTTGAGGCTGTACAAGCAGCCCAGCCAAGACTGGAATACCCAGTGAGCAGGGGATCAGCCGCCCACCGGGCATCCGGCCTGCTAAGAAGAAGTAGGCTCCGCTTCCGCCAGTGCCAGCTCCCGCAAGCTCTGCAACTGAGCAGCAAAGTAGTCCAGCGTCTCTTTGCTGTGCAAGCCGTAGTCGTAGGGGCCAGTTAGCAGAATGGGATCCCCATAAAAGTTGTGATGGGGCGGGGGAGAAGAAGTTGTCCACTCCAGTGTCAGGGCCTGCCAAGGATTATCCCCAGCTTTTGGCCCGGCCACCCAGGAGTAGATGGCGTTAACCAAAAAGGGCAGGGTGGAAATGGCCAGAACAAAGGCCCCCACCGAGCTGATCCAGTTGAGGTCGGCAAATTGGGGATCGTACTGGGCCACCCGGCGGGGCATCCCCATCAGGCCCAGCTTGTGCATCGGCAAGAAGCACATGTTAAGGCCGACAAAGGTCAACACAAAGTGCACCCGCCCCCAAAACTCGTTCAGCAGCCGCCCCGTCATCTTGGGGAACCAGTGGTAGATGCCGGCATAGATCCCAAAGACGCTGCCGCCAAACAACACGTAGTGTAGGTGGGCCACCACAAAGTAGGTGTCGTGAACGTGGATATCCAGAGGCACCGAGGCGAGGATAATCCCGCCCAAGCCGCCGATCACAAACATCGAGACAAAACCCATGCCAAACAGCATGGCCGAGCGGAAGTGGATCTTGCCGCCCCACAAAGTGGCCAGCCAGCTAAACACCTTGATCCCAGTGGGAACGGCAATGGCCATGGTGGCGATCATGAAGAACACCCGCATCCAGTCAGGGGTGCCACTGGTGAACATGTGGTGAGCCCAGACGATCAACCCCAAAAAGCAGATGGCCAAGCTGGAGTAGGCGATGGCCTTGTAGGCAAAGATGGGCTTGCGGGCATGCACCGGCAAAATCTCGGAGATCATGCCAAAGACCGGCAAGATCATGATGTAAACCGCCGGGTGGGAGTAGAACCAGAACATGTGCTGGTACACCACCGGATCCCCGCCGCCGCTGGGGTTAAAAAAGGCCGTGCCCGCCAACAGGTCAAAGCTAAGCAAAATCAATGCACCGGCCAAAACCGGTGTTGCAATGAGGGTGAGAACAGAGGCTGCCAGCATGGCCCAACAAAACAGCGGCATGTCTTCCATCTTCATGCCGGGCATGCGCATCTTCAGAATGGTGGTGATGAAGTTCACGGCTGCCAGGATGGAAGAGGTTCCTGCCAGCAAAATGCTCAGGATCCAGAGTTCTTCCCCCACCTTGCCGCTGATCAAGCTGAGGGGGGGGTAGGAAGTCCAGCCGGCAGCCGGAGCCTCTATGAACAGGCTGGCCAAAAGCAGGATCCCTGTGGGCGGAACCAGCCAAAAGGCCACTGCATTCAGCTTGGGGAAGGCCATATCCCGCGCCCCGATCATCAGCGGTACCAGGTAGTTGCCAAAGCCCCCCACCAAAGCAGGCACGATCCACAAAAAGATCATGATCGTGGCGTGCAGGGTAAAGGCACCGTTGTACCGCTCAAAGCCGAGAAAGTCGGCCTCTGGAGTAGCCAGCTCTGCCCGTACTGCCGTCGCCAGCGCCCCTCCCACCAAGTAGAAGAAAAAGGTGGTCACCAAGTACTGGATCCCGATGACCTTGTGATCGGTGGAGAAGGTAAAGAAGCGCCACCAAGGCTCAGCAGGAAGTTCAAGTTCAACCTTCGGTGCAGCAACAAGTCTTGAGCTGTCTTGCAGCTGGGTCATTGCACAAAAGCTCCTATATCGCGTTGGCAGAATGTTGTTCCCACAAGCGCAGGCCAAAGGGGCGTCAGGGATCCCGGCTAGCCTGCGGAAGGAAGGGATCCAGAATGGGACTGGAGAGACTTCAAATCTGAGGGGGAGACGCCCAAACGCTGGTGGTGGACATGGGCAAAGGCAGACTCGGCCTCAGGGGAGCCTGGCCGAGGAGAGGGATGGACTGGCGAGAAATCTGAAACGAGGGCCAAGGTGCTGCCCTCGCCACGGGCGGCCAAAACTTGCTCCTGCTGCCAGCGCTCGAAGTCTTCCGGCGTATCCACAAACAATTGCCCTGCCATCACCCCATGATAGGGGCCGCACAGCTCTGCGCAGACAATGGGGTACTGCCCCAGTTGGGTAGGCACAAACTCCAGGTGGGTCTCTCGGCCCGGGATCACATCCTGCTTGAGGCGAAACTGCGGCACCCAGAAGGCATGGTTCACATCCAGAGCCGTCATATCCAAGCGCACCCGCTTGTTTAGAGGAAGGTGCAGCTCGCTGGCCACCAGGCCGGAATCCGGGTAGGTGAACATCCAAGCATATTGCATGCCCTGCACTTGGACGACCAGATCCGGCTGGCCCATTTCCTTCCCGGGTAGCACTACAGGGGTATAAGCGTAGCCGGGATCCCCCGCCTCAGCTTCGTGGGAAGCCTCCATCGCCATGGCTGCGTGGATATGGCCGCCGACATCAGCACCCCCGTAGATGGCCTGGTAAACATCCAAGCTGGCCAAGCCTAACCAAAGAATGATCACCGCCGGCACCGCCGTCCACACGATCTCCAACAGCACGTTGCCGTGGCTGGGATCCCCGTCGCCTTTGTCGCCTCGCCGCTTGCGGTAGCGGACAATACAGTAGAGAAGTACACCCTGTACCACCAAAAAGATCCCTGTGGCAATGGTTATGGTGCTGTTAAAGAGGCTGTCGAACAAGGGGGCTGATTCGGCAGCAGATTCGGGAAGCAGATGGTGGTTTTGCCCGTACCAAAGGCTGGCAAGGGTCAGGAGGATCCCCATAGCCACCAAGATGATGTTGCTCAGCGCACTCACGACTGCTTTTCCCCAATACAAAGAGCGTCCATCCTAGCAGATAATCTGCTCACAGCGTCTGCAAACTACCTTGCTCAACTTAATCCGTCGTTTTTTACTGTTGCCGTTTTTTATTTTTGTTTGCATTGTTTACGGAGTTTACAAAGTTTTCCGATTGTAGAGTCTGCTTCGCTGCGCACGGCTTCTCCACTAGTATCAGATAGTAGTCTGCGGGAGAGAGAAACCCTGCAGGCTTATGGATCTCTTCAGGATCTTTCAGGGTGAGCAGTGACGAGGCGGAGCTTTGGTTCCGAGATTTTCGGCAGACCTGTGTAAGGGCGGTACCACATTGAAGGCTGGCTCTGGTTGAGGGTCATCTCTCCAAGCTGAGATTTTTGCTGGCTGTAGACTGAGGTAGGGTGGGATAACCCCGCAATTGGGCTGGTTTGGACAGGTTTTCTCTCTTTAATCTCTGCTTCTGTTTAATCTCTGCTTCGCTTTCCCCAATGTCTTCTCCCCATTCACTGGCGACCTTGCTATCTGATCCAGGGGATCCCTTGCCGATCCAGACTCCATCAACGGTCTCGGAATTGGCCGGAATCTTAAAGGAGTGCCAAGGGCGGAAAGTGCTGCCGCTGGGGCAGGGGAGCAAGTGGGGCTGGGCCCACTCTGTGGAGCCGGTGGATTTGGTTCTCAGCACGCGCGGCTTACGCCGGCTCATCGACCATGCAGCCGCCGATCTCACCGTTACGGTGGAAGCCGGTATGACTTTGGCGGAACTGCAACCCATTTTGGCGGAGCGAGGGCAATGGTGGCCGGTGGATCCCCTCTATCCGGAGCGGGCTACCCTGGGGGGCATTATCGCCACTGCCGATACGGGTTCTCTGCGCTGGCGTTACGGCGGGATCCGCGACTTGCTGCTGGGCATAGCCTGGGTGCGGGCGGATGGGGAAGTGGCCAAAGCGGGCGGGCGGGTTGTCAAGAATGTTGCTGGCTATGACCTGATGAAGCTGTTCACCGGATCCTTGGGCAGCTTGGGAATTTTGACCCAGGTGAGCCTGCGGCTTTACCCCTTGCCGGCAGCTCAGTCTGCTTTGCTGGCTACAGGATCCCTGCCGGAGCTGGAGGTTTTGTGTCGGCAGGTGCTGACCGGCCCGGTTAACCCTGTGGGGGTGGATCTCTGGCTAAGGGCAGAGGGATCCCAAGTTTGGCTCAGCTTTCACGGCTCGGAGCGGGCGATTGCCCAGCAGATGGCCCAAACGCGGCGGCTGGCCCCTGCAGGGCTGACTTTGCAGGAAGTGAATCCCGACTCTCTGCCCCTGCCTCAACCCGGCTCAGGGGCGGTGCTGGCCAAGTTCGGGTGCCTGCCCAGTCAGAGCTTGGCAACACTGGAGCAGTTTCAAACCCTGTTTCCTGGAGCTCAGGTGCAACTGCACCGAGGCTGTGGGCTAGGACGGGCTTGGCTGGTTCAGCCAGAAGTGGGATCCCTAATGCAACTGCAACGCTACCTCAAGTCCGCAGGCGGATTTCTCCTGCTTCTGGAGGCTCCGCCGGCTCTGAAGAAGGCTCTTGCCCATGACTTTGGCCCGGCTGCCAGCCTAATGCGCAAGCTGAAGCAGCAATTTGACCCTGCCGGCACCTTCAGCCCCAGCTTGATATAGGCACTGCCCCTGTCACCGCTCCTTCCCCGGGATCCCTCTGGCCAAACGTCTTGTTCCGGTGCATGATAGATCTATAAGAAATTGAAACATTTCTTAACATCATTTCTCAGTATCTCAGCGTCAAAGCTAGGAGAGGGATCAGCATGAGCATCGAGTGGCAGCGGATACTCCGCGTTGGGGTGGGCTTTTGCCTTGGGCTGTTGATTGCGGTGGGCGGGGGATCCCTGACCTGGGCGCAACCTGCCCTGCCGGTGGTGCCGATGGAGTTGCCCCAGCCGCCTGTGCCGGTCTTGGACTTAGCGGATCAGTTGACCAGCAATCAGGAAGCTCAACTGGCCCAGCATCTGAACAAGTTAGAGCAAGACACCGGCTGGAAGCTGCGGGTGCTGACTCAGTTCGACCAAACACCGGGTCGTCAGGTGAAGGAATACTGGGGCTTGAATGAGCGCAGCGTTCTGATGGTGGCGGATCCCAGGGGGGGCAACTTACTGGCGTTTAATGTGGGGGATGCTGTGCGCGAGATCTTGCCACGTACCTTTTGGATTGAGCTGCAATCTCGCTTTGGCAACCAATTCTATGTGCGGGAGCACGGCACCCAACGCGCCATCCTGGAGACCGTTGATGTCTTGGATCGCTGCTTTCATCAGGGGGGCTGCCGTGTGGTGCCCGGCCTGCCTCAAGAGCAGTGGATCCTAACGCTGGTGACCTCGATTTTGGGCGGGATTGTCTTCGGGTTTGCCGGCAAGCCCCGCCATGCGGAGGAGCTGTTTAACTGGCGTTGGGCCTTGCTCATTTCTCCCCTGTGGTTCATTCTGTTCGGGGCCTTCGGTATCGGGCCGGTGGTCACACGCACGCAGGATTGGATCCCGGTGTTGCGCAACGTCTTGGGGTTTCTGGCAGGGGCTTTGGTGATCTACCTGGCTCCCATTGCTCGCCCGGCAGTGGATCAGCAGTAGCTGACTCGTGAAGTCGGCTGGGCGTCCTTCCCTGCGAGCCCCAGTTCGCAGGGGACAAATGCTAGAATCGGTGAGCAGAAATTGCTGGTGTAGCTCAGTTGGTAGAGCACTCGACTTGTAATCGAGCGGTCGTCAGTTCGAATCTGACCATCAGCTTCTGGTGCCATGGAACTTGGCTCTGCTGTCTCCTCTCGCTGAAGCCGAACTCAGCTTCTACACTGGTGGTTAGATTGGCATTAGCGGGATCCCTGGGTCTTGTTGACAGGAGGCCAAGGCCGATCCCTGCTCAGTTTGGCATACCTACTCAGCCGATTGGGTTGTTCTCCTGATTCTCCTTGGATGTCTATGTCCGGTCTCCCAGCCGCTACGGTTCGTCGATTGCAAAAGCTGCCCCAGGTGCCCTCCGTGTGGGAAGGGGATCGTCACAAGCTCTCAGGATCGCCACCCATGGGATCCCAAACGGAAGGGGAGTGCATTCTTTGGGTAGATGGCGTTCAGGGCGTGGTACGGGCCATGGAAGTGGTGCCCGCCGATTCTGGCTTTGAGCCGATGGTGCGAACCTTGATTGTGGCCATGGAGCGGCCCCATGCTGCCTCACCTGCTCGCCCCCAGAAGATCATCGTGCGGGATCGAGAGGTGCAATTTTTCTTGCGCGGCATTCTGCACGAGCTGGACATTAAGGTGGAATGCCAGCCGGAATTGCCTCTAATCGATGAGATCCTTCAGAGCTTTGAAGAGGCCAACGAACGGATCCCTCCCCCTCTGCCGGAACACTATGTTGAGTTGCTGGCCGGCAAAGCCCTTACCCTCTGGCGAGATGCTCCCTGGGATTACCTAGAGGATCACCAAATCCTGGCGATCGACCTAAATCACTGGGATATCCAAACCCTTTACGTCTCGGTCATGGGGCGGTTGGGCATGGAGTATGGGGTACTTTTCTATCGCTCGCTGCCCTCCCTCAAACAGTTTCGCCAGGATGCGGGCCAGCCGGATACTCCCGAAGAGATGGAGGAAGCCTTCCTCAGACAAGATTGTCTCTATCTCACATTCCAAGCTCGCAATCCTGAACTTAACGAACTGCCGGATCTGGACTTGGCAGATTTGGATCCTGAGGAAGTTGAGCCGAACTTTGGCACCATTCACCCCCTGGAAGGCTTGCGCGTGACTTTGCAGGAGGACGAGGCAGCGGTCTTATCGGTGGCCCTGGAAGCCTTGCATCGCTTCTTCAAGCAGTACCACCGCAAGCTGGAAGATGACTTTCGCTCCTATCAAGGTCGGTACCGCATTCCCAACCCCCAAGAGAAGGGAGCAACCCTTTCGGTGCAGGTGCGCACTCTGCCGGACGTGGCTGAAGAGCTGCTGGAGCTGGAAGGGGAGGAGGAAGAACCTGCCCAAACCCTGCTGCGGGATGATTTGGTGCCGGAAGGGGCGCAGATAGGTCTGGGGGTCTTGCCGTGGACAACGGTGGAAATGCTGCGGCGCACGGGGCAATGGCATCCCCTCCCCCAAAGCAAGCTGGTGAAAAATGGAGAAGGGCTGCCGGTGGTGATTGTGCGCACCTCTCGATCAAAAGCAAAGCAGCTCATCGAGAATTTGCGTGGGGAAGGTGGGCCGCAAGGCGTTTGTTTCAACACAGGGGTGGATCCCTTCGATGGCGATCGCTACGACCTGGAAATTGTGCAAACGGGCAATCGTGACCTGCACCTGTTTGGGGAGTTTCCCGAAGATGATCCCGTCCACTCCATGGCTCGCAAGCGCTGGGAGCGGCGTTGCCGCGATACGGGTGGCTATTGCGGCTTGGTGGTGGCAATGGGAGTGAATTCTGCCCGTCCAGAGCTGCAAGTGCGCCACATTCTGGCCCTGTTTGAGATGCAGGCTTTGAACCCAACGGGACTGGGACTGGGGCCGATGGTGCGAATTAGCCGAGAATTGCCTTTGCCTTGACCGTCCAGATGGAGGCAGGTTAGGTGCTGCTGGTAACCTGAGCAACTTTCTCCCAGCCGGGATCCCTTCTTTCTATCTCTGGCAGGTTTACCGGGCGGTGATTCGGTTTTTCCAGGGATCCACGCTATCTTGGCTCTGGTTCTCTCCTGGGTGCTGACCGGCAAAATAGCTCGACAAAGCATCTCGACAAAGCATCTCGACAAAGCATACAGTGGCCCTATCATCTGGGGGCTCTGGTATTGACCCTCAGTTTGTGGCAAGTGCTTGGAGTTTAGGGCAAGGGATCCCAAGTATCCTGCCGCCGCAGAGTGGCTTGTCGCAGCCGGGCCAAGTTGGCCGATCCGGTGCAAAAGGCAGCAATACGTAGCTCCTCGATCACGGCACGAAAGGTGTCCACCACCGCCTGCATCTGTCCTTGGGAGACGGCGTGTAAAGCGGGGGCGGCCATACCTATCACATCGGCTCCCAGACGGATGGCTTTGGCCGCGTCGATGCCATTGCGGATGCCACCGCTGGCCACCAGGGGTAAGTCCGGCAGCAGGCGACGAATTTCCAGCAGGGACAAAGCCGTTGGGATCCCCCAATCCCTAAAGCTGTGGGCGATGCGTTTCTTGAGAGCATCTGGTTGGCGATGGGCCTCCACCTCGCTCCAACTGGTGCCGCCCGCTCCCGCCACATCTAGGGCCGCCACACCGCATTCGGCCAGCCGCTGGGCTACCTTAGCACTGAGGCCATTGCCCACTTCCTTCACCACCACGGGCACCGGCAACTGCGCCACCAACTGTTCGATGCGGCCATACAATCCACGCCAGTCGGGATCCCCTTGGGGTTGAACCGCCTCCTGGAGAGGATTGAGGTGCAGAATCAATGCATCCGCCTCGATCATCTCCACCGCCCGTCGCGCCTGCTCCACCCCATAACCGTAGTTGAGCTGAACGGCACCCAGGTTGGCCAGCAGCAAAATATTCGGGGCCACTTGGCGCACCTGGTAAGTCCGGGCCAGCTCTGGATGTTCCAAAGCTGCCCGCTGGGATCCCACCCCCATGGCAATGCCCAACTGTTGGGCGGCGGCGGCCAGTTGTCGGTTCAACTCACGGGCAGCCTTTGTTCCCCCCGTCATGCTGCTGATGAGCAGGGGTGCCTGTAGGCGTTTTCCCAAGAACTCGCAGCTCAGGTCGATCTCCGACAACAGCAGCTCCGGCAACGCCACGTGCTCAAAGAAAAACCGCTCAAAGCCGGTGCGGATCCCTTTGGCAGCCACATCCTGCTGCAGAACAATGTCCAGGTGATCCTGTTTGCGCTCGGAAATGGGGGGGAGAGAATTGGCCATCGCGTCAGCAGTGCAGAGCCCTTTGGTCTTGGTAGAGATTGTCAGTCTACAACGCCGTGCGCTGCCAAAGGCGAACAGCATTGCCCGTTCGCGCTAGCGGGACGGAGTCCAAGGTGACTCGCTATCTACAACGACAGCGGTGCGGTTCCCGGTAGGGTGCCGTAGGCATGGCACTGTCGCGTTAGCGGTGCGGTTCCCGGTAGGGTGCCGGAGGCATAGCACTGTCGCGTCAGCGGTGCGGTTCCCGGTAGGGTGCCGGAGGCATAGCACTGTCGCGTCAGCGGTGCGGAGCACTATGATGTGGGCGGGATCCCAACCGGACAGCCATGCAACCCTTGCACATCTTGCTGGCAGAAGGCAACCCTCATCTGCGCAGCTTGCTGTGTTGGCATTTGCAACAGGCCGGACACCAAGTTTGGGCAGCAGAGACCCTTCGCCAGGCAAAGACCCTGCTGCAACAGCAGCCCATTCACCTGCTGATTTTGGATGCGGAGCTGTCCAACCGCGGCGGGCTGCAACTGTGCCAGTGGGCCCATCGCCAATGTGATCTGTTAATTCTGCTACTCTCCCACCGGGGATCCGAGGCGGATATCATCGCCGGCCTGGAGGCAGGAGCGGACGATTACCTCACCAAGCCCTTCAGTATGCAACTGCTGGATGCCCACCTTCTAGCCTTGGCTCGGCGACGACAGCGGCATATTCCTCCCACCTTTCTGCAGTATGGGGATCTCAAAATTGACCTGGTGCAACGGCGCGTTGCCCTGGCCGGGGAAGGGATCGACCTCACGCCTCAGGAGTTTAGCCTGCTGATGGTGCTGGTGCAGGCGGATGGGGATCCCGTCTCTCGTCTAGAGCTGCTGGAGCGAGCGTGGCCGGATTCCACCGATAACCCTCGCACCGTCGATACCCACATCCTCTCGTTGCGCAAAAAGCTGGAACGGGATCCGCGCCAGCCCAGCTTGATCCACACAGTACGCAATGTCGGCTACTGCTTCGGTCTCAACCCCCCGCTGCCTCAGGAACAGAAAACCGTTTCAGTGGCTGCAGGCGTTTCGGGATCTGGGCCTCAGCGGCAGCGTCGTGGAGTTGCAGCGTCAGGGGAGGCACCTGCAAATCAATCAATCAAATCCCGCTAGGCAGATTGCGCAGGATCCCAGTCGGGATCGCTCAGTTGCAGCAGAGACCGGCGCACCCGCTGCTCCAGAGCCAGGTTGTGATGTTGGCGGCTGACCTGCAGAGCTGCTTGCAAATCCGAAAAAGCTGTCGCTTTATCCCCCATATTCCAGTAGGCCAGCCCTCGTCCGTACAACCCATACTCGTCGGAGAGGTCAATCCGGTTCATGTCCGCTTCCAGGCGAAAGGCCCGCTCGTAGTCATCTAAAGCCGCTTTGATCTCCCCCAGCGCATAGAGAAGGTTGCCCCTGCTGTAGAGGACGTTGGGCTGCTGGGGTTCTATTTCTAGGCTGCGGCTGAGGTCGGCAATGGCCTCGTCAAAGTGATCACCACAGGCATAAGCCACACCCCGCTGGTAGTAATGGGCTGGGCTGGGATCCCAGTCAATAGCCTGCGACCAATCGGACAAAGCCGCCTCCCAGGTGCCCAGGTAGCTGTGTAAACGGGCCCGCTGGGAATGGGCAAGCGCTGAGGTGGGATCCAAGCGAATGGCTTCATCCAGATGAGCTAGGGCCAAAGGCAGGGATCCCTGTTGCATGAGCAGGTTGGCCAAGCTGAGGTGGTGGGGGACATTGGGGTGTAGGCGCACCAGCTCAGCAAACTCCGCCGTTGCTCCCTGGAGATCCCCCTGAGATTGACGAATCAGCCCGCGATAAAAATAGGGTTCTGGTCGCCGCGGGGCCAACCGGATCGCCTGGCCGAAATCCTCCAGGGCCTGGGGAACTTGGCCGAGGGCAAAGTAGGCTTCTCCCCGCAAAATGTAGGCGTTGGCCAGGCAGGGATCCCGTTGCAGAGCCAAGCTGAGCTGTTCAATAGCCCCCGGCAAATCCCGGTTCAGCCACCGTTCTCGACCACGGTTGTAGGCCAAGATGGCCGGACGGGTAAAGGCAGAGATGGCGGCTGCACCCACCAGGCCCATCACTGCCAAAAGACGATCCTGCCGCCAGCTGGCCATGCTCCCCAGCAACAGGGCAACCGCAATCAAAAGGCGCAAACCGGCAGAGTCGTGGGCTCTGAACATACTGCTCTGCACCGCTGTTACGAACGTATCCTGTTTTTTTAATCTGCTCGCGAGCTTCTCTCTGATTCTGCCCGATTTGGCAGCGAAAAACGCCGAACAGCTCAAGCCCAAAAAGCTCCCGTAGCTCACTTGGATCAAGAGTAGAAAGGGGATCCCCGTGCTCCTCCCAACCCTTTAGGTGTGAGCAGTTGCCCTCCCTCCTGGCCTGCTAACGCGAGAGCATGACTCTAGTCAATAATAAGCTCAACTATACTGAAAATAATGTATAATATGTTCAGTACGGATTACTACC
>NZ_JANSIN010000027.1:0-36744 GCF_047462115.1 Synechococcus sp. R50.1
GATGGGAAGGGGATGCGGATTTGAATGGTGCGAATGTGATTGCGCTTTTGGGGGCTGCTGTAAACCAGCCTAGAGGTCCGGGCCTGTTTTGTTCTCTGGTAGGGCAGAGCAGGCTCAGGGCTACTGAAAGCCCGCTCCGTACCGCTTAGCGGTCGGAGTCGGGTAGTTTACCCAAATTCCTGTTCGATGATCCGCCATCGGGCAGTGATCACACCTGGCTCTAGGCTGAGGCGGCTGACGACAAGTTCCAGGGCTTGGTCGTCGCGGGTCTGGGTGACCAGCTCTGCTTCGACTTTGACCAGATCGGGCTTGTCCTCCAGGTCTTCGCTGTAGAGGGCACGCAGTTTGAGATGGGTGGGAGCTATACCCTGCAGGAGCAAGGCGCGGATGTGGGCCTCTGCTTGGCTTTTGCAGACAAATGAACACTCATAGACCAGTTCCAGTTCTGTGCCCTTTAGGGGCTGCTGGTTGATGCGGTAGCCCAGCGGACGCAGCACAACGTTGGAGATCAACACAGCTGCGGCCCCAATGGCAGCTTGGGGAATGTACCCCGATCCGGCAAAGGCTCCCACCGCGGCTGCACACCAGATGGTGGCGGCAGTGTTCAGGCCACGGACGCTGGCTCCTTCCTTGAGGATCACGCCACCGGCCAAAAAGCCAATCCCCGATACCACTTGGGCCGCAATACGGGTCGGGCTGCTTTCATCAGGGGTGAGAACCGAGAGCATGACAAACAAAGCTGCACCCGTGGCCACCAGGGTATTGGTGCGCAAGCCGGCCATGCGCTGCCGCCACTGTCGCTCCAGGCCAATGAGGGATCCCAGGACAAAGGCAACGGCCAAACGCAAGGTGAAGTCAATCCAGGTCATGCTCCGGTTCTCGTGAAAGGATAAAGTTTAGCCATCCTCATCTGGGATCCCAAGGGCAGTGGCTTCCTGTTGCAAGGTTTGCCAGAGGGCTTCCAGTTGAGCAAAGGCGGATTCTGGGGCCAGCTTACCACCTGTTTCTAAAGCACAGGTTATGCCCACCCGATAGGCATACTGCTGCAGCCGTGACCGAAATTGAGCAGCAGCCAAGGGAGATAGAACTTTCAAGGTCATGGCACACCTCCTAAATGTTTGCTGTAACCCTTCGTTGGTCAAAGGACACCTCGTAAAAGTGCTCTGCGCCGCCGTCGCGATGGCCTTGTGGCGAGACTCTGAAAGGCTGATTTCTCAAGAAGGGCTGGATTATTCGTTCCTGGAACGCGCTTTGCCGGTGAGGTGCCCCCTGGATCTAGCGCCGGCGCAGCCCTAGAGCTACACTTCAACCCCGACTAGCCAAGCCACCAGGGTGAAATACACCCAGAGGCCGGTGAAGTCTTTAATGGTGGTGATAAAAGGATCCGCTCCCGGAGCGTGGTCAAAGCCCAGCTTTAACATCACCCAGGGCAAAATGGCGCCCAAGATAGCCCCCAAAGTGAGGACAATGGCCAGAGCCAAGCCCACCGCTAGACCCAATTGTGGGATCCCATTGGGTGCCCCCTGCCAGAAGTAGGCAATCACCCCAGCCGTGGCCCCCAGGATCACACCGATAATGCCACCAATGCTGGCTTCCCGCAGCAAATAGGGGAGAAACTGCCGCACGTTGATGTGGCCCCAAGCCAAGCCACGGGCAAAGATGGTCGTAGATTGGGTACCGACATTACCGCCCATATCCATGACCAAGGGGATGAAAATAGCCGCTGCCGTCACTGCTTGCAACACTTCCTCAAAGGTTTGGATCACTCCCCCCACCAACATGCCGCCAATCAAGGTGACGATTAAAAACGTGATGCGCAGGCGGACGGCATACCAACGGGCGCCTTTAACCAGGCGCTCGCTCCAAACCTTGTCTCGGCTGAGCAAGCTGCCCACCCCTGCTTGGGCCAGAGCGGCGTCGGTGGCTTCTTCTTCCACCAAGTTGATGACATCTTCAAAGGTGATATCTCCCACCAAGCGCCCTTCCGTATCCACCACCGGAATAGCCGGCAAGCCCGAATCCTTGAGCAAACGAGCTGCCTGGAGATCCCGGTCGGTAACCCGAGCAAAAGTATCCGATCCCTCAATCAGCTCCCGAATGGGCAAATCCGGATCTGCTTTCACGAGGCGCACGGTGCGAACCAAACCTTTGTAGAACCGCTGATCGTCCACCACAAAAATCACATCCAGCTCATCGTCTCCCAGTTGAGAGTCCCGCACGCTGGCCAGAGCAGCCCCGACGGTGATGGTATCCCGTACCGACAAGTAGCGCAGGTTCATCAGCCGACCGGCACTGCGCTCTGGATAACCCAGCAAGATATTCACTGCTTCCCGAGCTTCTGGGCTGAGGTTGGCAATGAGGCGCTTGGTTACTTTGGCCGGCAACTCCTCAAACAGACGCACCCGCTCATCCGGAGGTAAGGCTTCTACCAGCCGGATCACTTCTGGGCTTTCCATGCTGCGAATGAGATCGGCCTGCTCTTCGGGCCGCAGATACTCAAACACTGCAATGGCTTTGTCTTTTTCCAGCAAGCGGAAAGCCAAAACCCGCTGCCGAGGTGAAATCTCCATCAACTGCTGCACCAGCTCGGCAATGGGAGCGCGGTTGGCCTCTCGCTTGGCGGCTTCCAAGGAAGCAGGGGTTAGGAGATCGCGAAGAATGTTTTGCCGCATGATAAACCTCCGAACGTTGGGGTCAGCCGGGATGAAGAGAACCAGGAGGTCAACAGCCAACCGGTGCTCCGAGGCTCACAGGGAAGCCCTGAAACCCTTGGATGGCCGTGCAGCAAGCCGTAGGTCTAGCGCCAGGCCTCCAAGCCCAGCTTGGATCGCAAGCGCCCAAGCCGATAAAAGGGACTCCAAGGGATCCCCAGGCCTGCGGAAACCCCAAAACCCACAACGGGAAAGTCAAGGGGAATCCCCTCGGAATTACTCCTGATCTCCCCTTTTCTGAACAGGGCTGCACAAACCCATTGCTCAGGTAAGGCTCTGCTCAGCTCATCTGTTCGTCGCCGACTGAGAGAGCCACCCAAGTCAAAAGCTAGCCGGGAAAACTCTCCCACCCCTTCGCGTTGGCGAAACGGGATCCTCTCAAGCGACGACAGAAGCTGTCAGCGGGGAAAAGGAAGACACCAGTAAGAGCCCAATCTTCAAGAACGTGCTCCTCGAAGACCATCCACTGGTGGCTGGCGCTACAACTACCGGAAGCGTCCATGCTGCTGAACGTTTTCCTCCAAAAAGGTTAACCGAAACAACCCGGACAGCCAGAAGAGGATCTCTTCAGCTCCCTTTAGGCTAGTTGCAGGAGTGGGATCCCGTCAACCCTTTTTCTCCAGCTCATCCGGTGAAAAATTGGTGGGGCAGCTGGAGGGGTAAGATCGGGGTGAGCAGCAATAGCCCCCTTGTGGTTCCTCTCGTCTCGACATTGCCCTCAGCCTGACTCAGCAGAGTCCACACCCCGGTGGCTTGCGACCTTGAGCAACCCACACCCTTCGCCACCTCTGTTTTTTCAGTAGCCTTGCCCCAATGAGCTGCGCGGAGTGGGTCAGCTCTTCCCATCTTCTACAGGCGCCGATGTCTTTGAGCTTATGGCCTCCCTTCCCCTCATTGCCGTGATCTTGGGCACACGGCCCGAAGCCATTAAGCTGGCCCCGGTGATCCAAGCTCTGCGTGCCAGTCCCCATCTGCGCACCGAGCTGATCTTGACCGGACAACACCGGGAAATGGTGGATCAGGTGATGCGGCTATTCGGTCTGCAAGCGGATCGGGATCTGGCGATCATGCGCCCCCGCCAAAGCTTGACAGACATCACCGAAGCCACCTTGCGGGGCCTGGAACTCTACTTTCAAGAGCAACATCCTCAACTGGTTTTGGTGCAGGGAGATACCACCACCGCCTTCGCTGCCGCCTTGGCAGCTTTTTACCACCGGATCCCGGTTGGGCATGTGGAAGCCGGACTGCGCACCGATGATCTCTACAATCCTTTCCCCGAAGAGGCCAATCGCCGCCTGATCTCTCAGTTGGCCAGCCTGCACTTTGCCCCTACCCCCCAAGCCGTTGACAACCTGAAGCGAAGCCACGTGGTGGGATCCATCCATTGCACCGGCAACACCGTCATCGACGCCCTACTGCAGGTGGCCTCCCAAGGGATCCCCTGCCCCATTCCCGGGCTGGACTGGCAGCGCTACCGTGTCCTGTTGGTTACCGTGCACCGGCGGGAAAATTGGGGGGATCCCTTAACTGCCATCGGCAAGGCTCTGCTGCAGATTTTGGCCGAGTTTCCCGATACCGCCCTTCTTTTGCCCCTCCATCCCAACCCCTTGGTGCGGGATCCCCTGCAAGCCCTGTTGGGATCCCATGAGCGGGCCTTTCTCACCGAGCCTCTGGACTATCCCCTCTGGGTGAGTGCCATGCAGCGCTGTACCCTCATTCTCAGCGACTCCGGCGGCATTCAAGAAGAAGCCCCTGCCCTGGGCAAACCGGTGCTGGTGCTGAGGCAGACCACCGAACGTCCTGAAGCGATTGCCGCCGGCACCGCCCGCTTGGTGGGCACCCATCCCGAAGGGATCCTGAAGGCAGCCCGAGAATTGCTCACAGACCCGCAAGCTTATGCCCGCATGGCCCAAGCCCAAAACCCCTTTGGCGATGGCACCGCCGCCCGGCAGATTTGCCACATCATCGAGCGGTGGTTTAATCCGCAAAGCCGCTCTGAAAGACTACGCAACACTGGTCGCTTTAGCGGGACGGAGTCCCTACGAAGCTGAACTTTGCCCAGCATGGAGAGGAGAGAGCAAAGAGAAGAGATTTCTTCCTCTCACTCCTCCCTTCTCACTCCTCGCCCCTCGGTACTCAAAAGGCTGGTTGTGAAGGACTGCACTGCCAAGTTCAGTCAGTTCGAGACCCAGTACGTGCCCCCCGACCAGAGACTTGGAGCTTTTGCCCTTCACATAGCCGATTGCTCCGCCCACCAAAAGCAGTGCCCCGTAGACCAGCAAGGTGATTTGTGCGGTCAGCACGATGGGGAAAACCTTGTCCTCTCCGGGCTTAATCCACAAGGATATCGCGAATCAAGGGCAGGCGAATGCTGATGTAGCGGTTGAGAATCGAAGCATCGACACTGCTGAGGGCCTGTTTTTTTTGACAAGCGCTCAGAAGCAGATTCACCAAGTCATCGTCACGCTTTGTGAGCCAATCTGGCCTGCCAATCTCGCTGACCAAAGACCAAAACTGGCGTACCATTTCAGGAGTCATGGCATCCATTTTGTGGAGATAGGGGCTGAACTGCAAAAGAATGGTCTAGGCCATCGATCTGATTCTAGAAAAAAGACGTCATCCACGAGGACAATATTTCGGCTCCGTCACAACTTAGGATAAGATGTCACGCTTTCCCACAAAGCTCAGCAAGCAGTGCCCCTTCCGGCTTTGTGAGGATCTTAGGAGGGTAAACCGGCAACTCCTGACGTGTATCAACATTCATTAGGCGTTAAAAAACGATGATTCCTGTCAAAATCTCGACATCAGCACCAGAAGATCCGCAAGCCCCCTTATCCAAGCTTCCAGATAGGGAGCAGATGCTAGCGCAAGGTGTACTGTAACCCATAGGCTCCTTCCTCTCCCGGCTTATGGGTGTTGGCCCGCAGGGTGTAGGTGCCGGTGCGGGGTAGAAAGGCAATCATGAGAGCATCGGTTCCACCACCTTGGTCATCATCCCAAGCCATGACTTCTCCACTCGGATCCAGCAGTTGCAAGAAGGCATCCAAATCAGAGCTGGTCATGGAAGCGATTAGGATCTGGCCGGCGCGGGCGGCAATGGGGTATTCGTCCATCCAACTGCCATCCTCGGGGTGCTGAAGGGATCCCTCCTGCAGACGGCCCGATAGGCTTTGCTGCCAATCTATCTGGGTGAGGACATAGGTGAGCCGGTAGTTGCCGGTGGATTCGGGCTCAAAGCTGGTGGCCCGCAAGGTGTAGGTGCCTCCCTCCGGCAGACGCACCGCCAACAGGGCATTCACATCTGGGCCAGAGTCATCGTTAAAGCCGATCACCCGCCCTTGGCCGTCCACCAGCTCCAGGTAAGCATCAAAATCTTCGCTCTCTAGGGCCGCAATTAAAATCTGCCCCGGCTCAGCGGTGACGGGGATCCCATCCCAAAAGCTGCCGTACTGGCGGCTGACTTGATCTCCCACCTCCAGCGCTCCCGTCACGGTTTGGCTGCCTCTCCACAGAGCAGAACGGGTCAGCGCAGATCCCACCGGCAAGCCTCTCTCTTCCACCCGATCCAGCAGCCGACAGCCGCCGGCCAACCCCAATGCCACCAGAGCCAGAGTCAAACGGGATCCCCAACGGCGAGGAGATGCGCAAGAACGATACCAGCTCAACATCGGAAGGGATCCCTTTCTAAAGAATGGCAACTGTAGACTGATCCTACCCCCTGATTGATTGAGCGAAAAGTTGGTCAGAGGCGACAACTTCTGCCAACTTCGTGCTGAGTTTTGAGGTTGTTGGCTTGCCCCTTCCTTGCTGTTTCAGCCGAGAGCAAACTGTTGGCCTACAGGGTTTCCCAAGCTTGCAAGACGGCTTCTAGGGCCAGCCGCCCATGGTAGAGATGGGTTCCCCCCTGCAAGTAGACGGTGTAGGGATCCCGCATCGGCCCATCGGCAGACAGCTCGGCGCTGCTCCCGGCAATAAAGGTGCCTGCTGCCATCACCACCGGGTCTGCATAACCGGGCATCACCTCCGGAACTGGGGTGAGGTAGGAATCCACAGGAGAACTGTTTTGAATGGCGTGGCAAAAGGCCTGCAGCTTTTGCGGGGATCCCAATTGAATGGCCTGGATGATATCGGTGCGAGGAGCTTGAGGCAGAGGCGAGACCGGGTAGCCCAGATCAGAAAACACCTGCGCCGCCAGATGGGCGATCTTCACCGCTTCGGCCACCATCTGCGGGGCCAAGAACAGACCTTGAAACAGAAGGCGGTTGAGATCCAAAGTCGCCCCCCCTTCAGAACCAATGCCCGGAGCCGTCAGCCGACAGGCCGCTTGCTCCACCAGCTCTGCCCGCCCGGCCACATAGCCCCCTGCGGGAACAAGGGTGCCCCCCGGATTTTTGATCAGGGATCCGGCAATCAGATCTGCGCCCACATGGGTTGGCTCCTGGGTTTCCACAAATTCGCCGTAGCAATTGTCCACAAAAACCACAACTTCGGGGTTTTGCGCTTTGACCATTTGGATCATCTCGGCAATCTGGGCAATGGAAAAGCTGGGCCGCCAATCGTAGCCACAGGACCGCTGAATGTGAACCAAGCGGGTTTGCGGTCTGAGGGCGGTTTTCAGGGCCTGCCAATCGACAGTTCCCTCCCGCAAATCCAACTGGCGGTAACCGATGCCAAACTCCCGTAGGGATCCCCGCCCGGAACCCCGCAGACCGATGACCTCTTCAAGGGTGTCGTAAGGGGGGCCGGTAATCGCCAGCAGCTCATCCCCCGGACGCAGCACCCCAAACAAAGCACAGGCAATGGCATGGGTACCAGACACCATCTGCAGCCGCACCACTGCTGCCTCACAGCCCATAATCTGGGCAAACACCCGATCCAAAACCTGCCGCCCCTGGTCGTCGTGGCCATACCCCGACACCCCGGCAAAGTGATGGGATCCCACCCGCTGGTCGCGAAAGGCCCGCAGCACCCGCGCCAGGTTCTCTCTGAGGGTCTTCTCCACCGCCTGAAACTGCTCCTGTAGAGCCTCTTCTGCTCTGTCTAAAAGCTCTGCCGCCTTCAACGGGATCCCTCTGCCCACACCGTCTGCCTCACCTTTCGCACACCAAGGCGATTCCGAGAGTAGCATTTTAGCCACCCCCAAAAGAGCTGGTCTTTTCCCCCCAGCTTCCCAATAAGACTGCGCCGGCAGAACGGAGTTCCAACTTCTTATGTAGCTCTCCGAATAGAAACCTTACGGCATGGAACAGCGGACAACAGGCTTGCCAAAGCCAATACCAACAGCGACAATACCCCTCAAATTGAAAGCCCCATATTGATAAAAAGCTTAATTTATGTCAATATCCCTTCATTTTTCCTATCAAGCGCCATCCAATCGAGATTCTGCTAAGCTGTGGAGTAACACCAACATACGGTAAGCGGAGAACTGGAGCATTTGGATTGCCGAGTTATGGGCAGTCCGGCGTGGGTTTGGTTTCTCAAAAGCAGGTCAGAGTTAGAGACGTTGTTTAATCAACTTAAAATCCAGCTTGGAAAGCTTTTTAGTAGGCTGGATCTGTCTATGGGTTTGATGATAGATTTGTCTTTTGGGTTAACCCATTGACCTGGGAACTTGCAACTTAAGCTCGAAAGAACTTTTCCCAAAAGCACCCAATACGGCCAACTAGGAGTCTATGTCTTGCATAACAGGGATCCCGCTTATCCGCAAAACTCCCAAGATTTGGGAAAAATCAGGAGATTTGGGAAAAATCAGGAATTCAAGATCTCCTTAAACATTAAGAGAGCCTAAATTTATTCTTAACCTCTGGCAGAGATCCCAGAGAGAGATGTTAACTTAGACTTAACCCAAGAGGTTAGTGCCACTCCCAAAGCCGATCTGCTCACCCTTGATGACAGGGCTTCGTTTTTGCAAATTAAAGGGCTGAGG
Source organism: Synechococcus sp. R50.1 (assembly GCF_047462115.1). NCBI lineage: Bacteria > Bacillati > Cyanobacteriota > Cyanophyceae > Synechococcales > Synechococcaceae > Synechococcus > Synechococcus sp. R50.1. The sequence goes on from NZ_JANSIN010000027.1 coordinate 8,638, forward strand.
TCGCCCGTGAGCTGGGGTCGCTTTCGAAAGCCAGAGGGATCCCAGGTGGGGGTGAGGCGCTATCTCAGGTATAAACCGACATGACTGGGAGAGTCCTCATGACTAAGCTTGTGATCCAAGGGAAAAACGTCGAGATTACCGAGGCCATCCGCAGCTACGTTCAAGAAAAAATTGAGCGCGCTGTCAGTCATTTTGCCCAGATCACCAGTGAGGTTGATGTCAACCTATCGGTAGCCCGCAACCCCCGTATCAGTGCCAGCCAATCTGCCGAAGTGACCGTCTACGCCAATGGCACCGTGATCCGGGCGGAAGAAAGCAGCGAAAACCTCTATGCCAGCATCGACCGTGTGGCCGACAAGCTGGCCCGCAAGTTGCGCAAATACAAAGAACGGAACGGCATTCACCGCGTCCGCCACACCCCCAAAACCTCCGTGGCAGTGGCCCAGCAGCCCGCCACCGATCCGCTAAATACGGAACGGCAAGCGGAGTTACCGGCAGAGGTGGTGCGCACCAAGTACTTCGCCATGCCACCCATGACGGTTCAGGAAGCGTTGCACCAGTTGGAGCTAGTGGATCACGACTTCTACGTTTTCCGCAATATCGAAAATGGCGAGATCAACGTTATCTACGTCCGCAACCACGGTGGCTACGGCCTGATCCGCCCCCGCTAAAGCTTCGCGAAAATGCGTGGTGAATTTTCCCCCCGACTTGCTTCTCTAGGATCCAGCGGCGCTTTCTATCTGTTGCTACAACTTACCGATTCTGCTCTGCCGATTGGGGCCTATTCCCACTCCTGGGGCTTGGAAGCTGCCGTTCAAGCGGGGCAACTTCGGGATCGGGCCAGGGTGCAGCAATATCTGCTGGGGGTTTTACACATGGGCCTAGCCCCCACCGAGGGCAGAGCCTGTGCCTTGGCCCATCGTCTGTCCCGATTGGGAGCCGAGTCAGGAGTGGAGAAACTGCAGCAGCAACTGCAAGCAACCCGTTGGGCGGCAGAACCGCGCCAAGCCAGCTTGGATTTGGGCAAACGCCTAGCTCAACTGGCAGAACGCACCTGGGGAATCTCCGTCCCCAAAGCAGAGGGAGAGCCACTGCATCATTCCTTGGTGTTCGGCTGGATCTGCGCTCAGGCGGGCATTGGGCTGGAAGATACCCTGCGTGCCTTCTTGTTCTCCTCCCTCACCGGGTTGGTCTCGGCGGCAGTGCGCTTGGTGCCTTTGGGGCATACCGAGGGGCAAAGCCTGCTGGCCCAATTGTATGAGCCGATCGAGGCAGTGGTGCATCAGGAGATTCTGCCGGTCATGAAGCGAGCCGAAAGGCCAAACCTCTCCCTCGGCTGGCCGCCCCTAAGCAGCTTCACCCCTCTACAAGAACGGGATTGTCAAGCCCACCAACACCTCTATTCCCGCCTTTTTCAATCGTAAACTACCCACACTCATGCTGATGCAAAGCGCTCCGCGCCGCTCAAGCGAAAGAGTGCGGGCTTTCAGTAGCCCTGAGCTTGTTTCGCTCGGCAGAACAAAACAAGCCCGGACCTCCAGGCTGGTTTACGGCAGCCCCCAAGAGCGCAATTACGTTTGCACCATTCAAGTCCGCATCCCCTTCCCATCCACAGTGCCCACACTTAAACTGCTTCCCACTGCGGTAGGACTGTTCAGGGTCGGGATGGATGTGCAAACACCGGTGGCAGGTCTGCGACGTGTAGGCAGGCGGAACAAGAATCAGAGAAACCCCTGCAACCCTCGCCTTGTATTCCAGAAATTGACGTAGTTGGTAGAACGCCCAACTGTTGGCCCTGCGCCTTTCGGTTTTGCTGCGGGGTTGTTGATTGACCCTTTCCCGAATCCCTGTCAAGTCTTCCAGAGCAATAGCGCTGTTTGTGGCCTTTGCCCTAGAAACAATAGCTTTAGAGATGCGATGATTGACCCACGTTTTTGCTACGCAACGCTGACGCGACTGAAAGCGTCTCTCCTTACCAGACAGCCGTTGCAACAGTTCTCTGCATCTGCGCCGCGAACTGCGTGTGCCCTTACTGGCTTTGCGTTGGAGTACCGCCCTCAACCGGGAGTAGTGGTCTCGGACTCTGTTCAACTGCTGTCCATTCCAGTTGTCCCCCTCTGACGTATGGGCAATATCTGTCCTTCCCAAGTCCACGCCTACCACCTGAGCGGTGTTCTGCTGTTCCGGTAACTTTGCTTCCACGCAAATCTGGATGGAGTAGGAACCGTCTTTGCGCTTGACCAGAGTGGCCGTTCGCGTCAGCGGACCGGAGGTCTTTTTGGGATTGGAGCCTGCCAACTGTTCTCTCTGGTAATGACCAATCGCCAGCTCAAAGCGTTCTCGACCCTCCACCGTGGTGAGCGACACCGTCCAGTCTTTCTCGCGAAACGAAAAGATACGAGCGTCGTAGGTAGCGAAGCCACCCTTGTTCGCGTTAGCGTCGCGTAGCGACAACGCTTTGACCGGGCGGTTTTTCTGTTGTGCCACCTTGCGAGCAGACGCTACCCGTCTGCATATCTGTTGGTCGCGTAAGCGGGACGTAGTCCTTGCCAAATTACTGGACAAGCCGAAACGGGCACGGATTTCGTAGTAGCACAGGGATTGGAGTTTCAGTGGGTTGACGGCTTTCTCGGGTGTGTTTTGGTTGACCCAGTTCAAGGCTTGGCCGTTCGCGTTAGCGTCGCGTAGCGACAAAGCATCCAATGTCTCGTCCAATGTGGCGGCTTGCGACTGGGACACCTTGAGCTTGCAAGAAACGGTCAGGACTTGGGTCATAGCCTTATTGCATTTTACTCACATTCCTCCCGACCCTTGCCCTGTGGGCAGAGAGCAGGGCTCCTGCGGTTTCTAGCTGACGGGCCAGCCAGGCAGTTAAATCCTCCAAGCTGTTGAAGTCCAACAGAGCTTCCCCCAGCACCTCCAGTTGTGACGTTGACAAAGCCCAAATCTTATTCTCAAGGGCCGGGTCAAGGGATCCCAACTTCCGCCTGAGCAGCCGCAAAACCAGCGTTGCTTCCCCGTGTTGCAATCCCTGTTGTAATCCTTGTTGCAATCCTTGTTGTAGCCCTTGTTGCAGGCCCAGTTGTAGTCCTTCTCTGCGTCCTTCTTTGCGCCCTTCTTCCAGCCCCTCTCGCAGAGCTTCTGCCCGCCACTCTTGGTAGATCACCGATTCCCTCATATCCAAAGACCTCATGATTTGTCGAATCAAACCCCGATCCAATGCTAGTCCCGCCAAGACGGCTGTTGCGGCTGCCAATTCCCTTCTCTCACTGGGGTCTGCCAAGCTCTCTAGCTCACTGACCACCTCTCGCAAGGTTTCTGCTGGATCTTCCACCTGGCTTAGAACCCGAAACGGTAGCAGGGCTTGCCGATCCGCTCCGGCCCTCAAATCGCATTCCCACAGGCGGACAACATCAAACTCATGGCTCAGCCTCTCTAGACGAAAAGAGGTCTGGAAAACTCGCTCCGACCCCGTTTTGCGCAAGTCAATCGCGTTAGCGGTGCGGAGCACCTTGACCACCTGCTGCACCGATAGGTGAGGATACCTCCGATAGAGTCGGAGCCGAGCCACTTCTCCCATGAGCCAGCGGGCAAACTGCTCTGGGAAACGCTCGGCCAGATATTTGCAGACGTTGTCATAGGCCATGTCGAGGTGGATCCCTGGAATTAGCGACCGCCCACGGTAATGGAATCTACCTTGATGTGAGGCTGCCCGACGGTGACGTAAATGCTGCCACTTACAGAGCCACAGAACCCAGCTGCCAAGCTGAGGTCCTTAGAACACATGGAAATTTTGGTCAAGATGTCTTTGGCTTCTCCGATCAGAGTGGCTCCCTTGAGGGGCTTGGTAATTTTGCCGTTTTCGATGAGATAGGCTTCTTCGACGGCGAAGTTAAATTGCCCAGTGGGGCCGACGCTCCCTCCCCCCATACGCTTGCAGTAAATGCCTTTGTCGATAGAAGCAAAAAGATCGTCCAACTCTGCATCTCCAGGGGCGATGTAAGTGTTGCGCATACGGCTGGCAGGGGCAAAGGTGTAGTTCTGTCGGCGACCGCTGCCGGTGCGGGGGTGGCCGGTGCGCAGTGAGCCGGCCCGGTCGGCCAGGAAGTTCTTCAAAATGCCCTTTTCAATTAGCAAAGTGCGCTGGACCGGCATGCCCTCGTCATCCACATCCAGGCTGCCAAAGGCCCCTTCAGAGAGACCTTCGTCCCAGGCGGTGAGGTTTTTGTGGGCAATTTTCTGGCCTTTTTTGTCGGCAAAGGGAGTGGTTTTGCGCTCAATCTGGGTGGTTTCCAACAGATGCCCGCAGGCTTCGTGGAAGATAACGCCGCCAAAAGCGTTGGACATCACAATCGGGTAGGTGCCGGATTCCACGTAGTCGGCATAGAGCATCTGGCCGGCGGCTTCTGCCAGTTCCCGGCTATGGGCCTCCAGATCCCAACGGCGCAAAAAGTTGGGATCCCCCGTACCGCCGGAGCGTTGACTGACAGAGGCGCGATGGGATCCATCGGCACAGAGCAGCGTAGAGCTCACGGATTGGGTGAGGCGCACATCCCGCACAAAGGTGCCATCGCTGCAGGCCACCAGAATCTCTTGCCAATCGCGGAAATAGGTGGTGCGGCGGGACTGCACATGGCGGGCTTGGCGACCCAGTTGCTCGTTGGCTTTGAGCAGGATCTCCCCCATCTCCGCAATGGGGCTACATTCCTTCAACCAGCCATCTTTGCGGCGACGCTCGCCGTAGTCCTGCAGCATCTCCAGGTTGATGGCAGAAACCAGCGCTGTGGGGCCGGGAGGGGTGAGGCCCATCAGCGAAAGGCCCTTCTCCAGAGCAGCCTTGAGACCGGCAAAGGACAGATCGTTGGTGCTGACGTAGCAGTCGGCCAAGCCGCGAAACACCCGCACGCCGGCCCCGGTGGAGAGCCGTGGGGTGATGCTGGTGATGGCGTCATCTTCGGCCAGGCAACTGATGGAATTGCCCCGTTCTAGGAAAATCTCCACCAATTCCGCACCAGCAGCCCGACCCCAACCCAACAAGGCAGAGAGGGGATCCCGCCAATCCTCGTCGAAGCGCTGTAGAGTATGACGGTAGTTCAGGTTGGGCAGTTCTTTGGACAAAAGCAGCATGGCAGGCTCAGGGAGTAGAGACGAGCTAAGGCCGGCGCAAGTTTTCGTTTTCTCAGTTTAACAAGGAGTAAAGGTTCTCCCCTGCCGGCAGGTTGGCCTTGAGCTTGACAAGGGCGGGGGAGCAATCGAAGATCGCTGCACAAGGAAACCTCGACTTGCAATGGCTGCCAAGAAAAAACCGCCGGAGCTTCAGCCCAGCCTGTTTGACGATCCCATCGAGCCGCCAGCCCCGGCGGAGGAGACACTCCCCCAGTGGGATCAGATCCCCCTGTCGGCCCAGGTGTCCATCCCCCCCGGCACTTACAGGGATTTGGAGCAACTGAAGCAGCATTGTTTGGTATGCCAGCGCTGCGACTTGGCAGCCAGCCGTACCCATGTGGTGGTGCATCGGGGCAACCCCAAGGCAAGGATTTTAATCATCGGAGAGGGGCCAGGGGAAAGCGAAGACCTGCAGGGGCTGCCTTTTGTGGGCAAGTCGGGACAATTGCTGGATAAAATCCTGGCTTCGGTGGGGCTGGATCCCGAGCAGGACACCTACATCTGTAATGTGGTCAAGTGCCGCCCCCCTAACAACCGCGTGCCCACCCAGGAGGAGATGGACGCCTGCCGTCCCTATCTGTTGGAGCAGATTCGCCTGGTGGATCCCTGGATTATTCTGCTCACGGGGGCCACCTCGGTGCGCTCCCTTTTGGGCGAGAAGCGAGGGATCACCAAGATCCGCGGGGAATGGATCCAGTGGCAGGGACGCTGGTGTATGCCCATTTTTCACCCGGCCTATCTGCTGCGCAACCCAGACCGCACCCCTGGCAGCCCCAAGTGGTTGATGTGGCAGGATATTCAGGCGGTGAAGCAAAAGTATCTGGAACTCACCGGCACAGCACCGCCCCAGCCCAACTTTTGAGCCCATTTCCCCAAGCGCCCCTCCTCCCAAAGGAGAGCAAGGGATCCCTACCTTGGCTGATCCCCAGGTTTGAACCCAGTCAGCAGGCCAAAGCGGAGCAAGCCGGTGGCATAAGCCCGACGCATCAGGCCCAGCCCCAGCGCCCCGCGAACGGTAACCCAGCCGCTGCGCAGCAAAGCCCAGATCCAGCGCCAGTCGCGGGCAGAAGCGATCACCTCATCCCAGAAAGGGGCCACTCGCTCCGACCAGTCGGCGCTGCGCACCTGCTCAAAGCCCACCTGTTGGGCCAGAGCCTCGTAGCTGGAGAGGCTGATCACATAGGGCAGGCAGTACACCTCGTAGATTTTCTGCAAAAGCTGTTGATCCTGCTGGCTCAGGGATCCCTCGCGGTGGCACCAGGTTACCACCATCACCTGCCCGCCCGGTTGCAATACCCGCCAGCATTCGGCCAGAAACTGCCGCTTATCCGGCATGTGCTCGCCGCTTTCCAGAGACCACACCAAATCGAAGGTGTTGTCTGCAAAGGGCATCTCCAGGGCATCGGCCACCTGAAATCGCACCATGCTGCTCAGGCCGGCCTCTTGGGCGCGCTCCCCGGCCCGCTGGGCTTGGACGGGGCTGAGGGTAATGCCCGTAACCTGTGCCCCGAAGCGCCGGGCTAACTCCAAGCTGCTTCCCCCAATGCCACAGCCAAGATCGAGAATGTGCTGGGGAGGGCAGGGATCCCCGATCTGGCCCCACTGGATAACCCTATCAATCAAGTCAATCTGAGCTTGGCGGCGATCCTTACCGGTTTGGCCCGGCTCGTAATAGCCATGGTGCATGTGCTCCCCCCACACCCGCTCCCAGAGGCCGGAGGAGGCATCGTAGAAGTGGCGAATGCGTTGGTTGAGGGTGGAGGTCATGGCGGCAGATCTCGGTCTATGGCTTTCTCATTTTGGATCCTCTTGCCCGGTGGGGCTTGATGGGGAGGTCTTGAAACCCGATTCGCGCCAGCCGGACGGAGCCATAGTAACAGACCCTTTCCGGGCTCACCTTGGAGCAGAAAGCGATCCCAGCGCCCAAACCAACCGCTGCACAGCACTCAAGAGCACCAGAATCGCCATCAGCCCAAACAAGCCCACCATGTACTCCGGGAAAAGGAAAAACAAGCCGTAGAAAAAGATGGTTTCGCTGCCCTCGATAAGCCCCGACGGCATACTTAAGCTGGTCAGTTCATCCAGGGATCCCGCCCCGACAGTGCCATCCGTCCTTGTTGCTCCGCAACGCTGTCGCGAACGCCGTTTTTCCAACAGCCCTGCCAAATACATCCAGGAGCAAAGGTTGATGTAAAAGCTGGCCAGCATCAGAGCCAGAGAAGCATAGCCCAGCAGGGATCCCTGGTGAAAGGCCAGCCCCAGGGGAACGACTGCGTAGACCACCACGTCCAGCAGCATATCCAGGTAGCCCCCCAGATCGCTTTGCCGTCCCTGCAGACGAGCCAACGTGCCGTCCAGCCCATCCATAAACCGGTTCAGCAACCACAGGCCCAGCCCCCACCCGTAGGCCCCATAAGCTGCCGCCACGCCAGAGGCCAGGCCCATGGCAAACCCCGACAGGGTAATGGCTAGGGGATGCACCTGTTGGAGAGGGGTTTGCAGCACTGGAGCCAACAGCCGCTCCTTCCACTGCCTAAGCACCTTATCCAGCAAGAAACACTCCTTTCTTATTGCTCTGCAACGCTGTTGCCGATGATCACCACCGGCTGGGATCCCAGAGGCCAGAGGCACAAAACCTCTGGATTCAATTTTCTTGCTCCGCACCGCCAACGCGATGGAAATCATCATCCCAGAATCATCCCAGATGATGAGAATGCTACTGAAGGGAGGTCAGAGCAAAGTGCTGTGCCTACGGCAAAGGAACCGCACCGCTGTTGCGAATGAAGCGGATACCTACGCGGAGTATGTTTGCTCTGGCCCCTTTCCTCTACCGGAAGTGCTGCGGCAAGCCTAGGCTGGGACAAAGCCTGTGGGTAAACTAAAGGTTAGGCTGGGTAGCCTATCGCCTGGCGGACTGTGTGCTCCTTAACTCGGTGTTCGCGGCACCTTTTTCTCCCTCAACTCCAACATACCTACGAGCGAGTCCATGAGCGAGACCCCCACTTCCCCAGCAGAAGCGTTCGCGGCACCAGAGCCGGTCATTGCCATCACCGGCCTGACCAAAACCTATCGCACAGGATTTTGGCTGAACAAGGTGGTCAGCCCTCTCAAAGATTTTTCTCTGACTGTGGCCCGCGGAGAAACCTTTGGGCTGCTGGGGCCCAACGGGGCCGGGAAAACCACCACCATCAAATGCCTACTGGGCATTGTGGAGCCCACCCGCGGCAGCGGCACTTTGCTGGGCAAACCCCTGGGGGATCGCTCCATCAAGCAACAGGTGGGATATTTGCCGGAGAACCCCTATTTTTACGATTACTTGACGGCATGGGAGTTTCTCCAGTTTGCCGGCAAGGTGTTTGGTCTGCCCAATAGCCTGTTGAAGGAGCGGATCCCGCAACTGCTGGAGCTGGTGGGGCTTTCTATAGATACGGCCCGCAAAAAACAACTGCGCACCTACTCCAAGGGCATGCTGCAGCGCACTGGCATGGCCCAAGCGCTGATCAACGACCCAGAGCTGGTGTTTCTGGATGAGCCGATGTCGGGACTGGATCCCATGGGCCGCTATCAAATGCGCGAGATCATTCTGTCCCTCAAGCAGCAGGGCAAAACGGTGTTTTTCAACAGCCATATCCTGGCGGATGTGGAAGTTATCTGCAACCGAGTCGGCCTGATCATCGGCGGCAAATTGGTGCATCAGGGAACTTTGGATGACTTGCTGGGAGAGAGCAAAAGCTATCGGGTACAGGGGCACGGTGGCGCCGTCGAACAGTTCCGCGACCGCCTAGAGCACTTCTCGATTCAGGGATCCCATTGGTCGGGGGAATGGAGTGGATCCCTACCGGAGTTGCTGAGCCTTTTGAACCAAGCGGGGGCACTGGTCACCGACTTGCATTGGCAACGGCAATCCCTAGAAGAATTCTTTGTGGAGCAAGTGCGGGCCATTGAGGGGGATCATCCGGTCTCTGCGTAGACTGGCCGCTGGCGTTGGAGAGAGCAAGGCGGAGTCCTCATGTGCCCCGAGCCTTTCCCACTAGGGAACCACTGCTAGCCGGCGGCAATGACGGATCGGTAGTAGTTCTCCAACTGTTGGGTGGCTGCCGACCAACTCCAGCGTTCTGCCTCTTGGCGAGCTTGCTGTCGGAAGAGCTGCCGCTGCCCGGCACTGCTGAGCAGTTGCTGGGTAACCTGGACAAAGTCGCTATCCGAATTGGGATCGAACAGAAAGCCATTGCGCCCACTGTCCACCACATCGGTAATGCCGCCGCAGCGGGGGGCGATCACCGGACAACCGGCAGCCATGGCTTCCAACAGAACCAGCCCCAAGGTCTCGGTGCGGGAGGGGAACACGAACAAATCCGCCGAAGCAAAGGCCGCTGCCAGAGACTCCCCCTGCAGATAGCCCGTAAACACCACATCGTAGCCGGCAAAATGTTGCTCCAGGGATCCCCGCTCTGGCCCATCCCCCACAATAGCTAGGCGCGCCTGCGGGATCCGCTCTAGCAACACCCGGATCCGCCCCACTTCCTTCTCAGCCGAAAGCCGCCCCACATAGAGCAAGAGAGGCCGTTCCGGTTGCCCTGCGGTGAGCCGAGCCCGCATCTCTGGACTGGCAGCCTGGGGATGAAACAACTCCGTATCCACTCCCCGCTGCCACAGTTGCACCCGCTCAATGCCGTGGGCGCTCAGCTCGTGCATCATGGCCGTCGAGGTGCAAAGATTGACCCGCGCCAAATTGTGCCCCAGCTTCAGGAGATTCCACAAAACCCCTTCCAGAAAGCCCAGCCCATAATGCTTCAGATACTTCGGCAGATGGGTATGGTAGGAGGCCACCAGCGGGATCCCCATCGTCTGGCTGTAGTAGAGGCCCCCCAATCCCAAAACTGCCGGGTTCACCACGTGGATCACATCCGGTCGGAAACGGCTGAGCAACTTGCCGATGGCCGGGCCGGGGGCAGCCAGCTTCAACTCTGGATACAGAGGCAGCGGCATCCCCGGGATCCCGTAGACCCGTGCCCGTGCAAACCGCCGGGGGGCTCCCCGGGGCGCGACGATGAGCACCGAGTTACCACGAGCGGTTAGGTGACGCACCGTGTGGCAGAGGCGGGTAACGATGCCATCCACCTTGGGCAGAAACGTCTCCGTAAATAGGGCTATGCGCATCAGGGATCCCAAGCCTACTGTTATTGCTCCGCAACGCTGCTGCGACCGCGCCACTCGGACGGAGTCCTCAAAGACTCTAGAATGAGTGTTGCACAAAACGACAACGCCGCTACGACTTCCGTCAGCAGACTTGAGTACCTCACTCCACCGGTGCAGAGTAGGGCATCGGCTCAGGTTCGGTGAAAGTCTGCACCTGGCTTTGGCCCAGCGTGTCTGCGGCGGTTTTGCTGATCAACAGTAGGGTCGCCGCCAGGGCCAGCCCGATAATATCCCGCCACATGCTCCACTCCTCAGCTCCTCACTCCTCTTGCCCATTACTGTAGCGGCGGTTTTCTCGACTTGGCAGGGATAGAGGACGGATTTTTACATAACACGAACCACTGCCAAAATTGCGGCTTTGCCCCCTGCCGGCTAGTCCCGGAACGTCAGCTGCAAGCTGGTTATCAGCAGCACCAAAGAAGAGACCGCCATCACCCCTCCCCAAAACCAGTAGGGCAAGAACAAGTTTTGGGCAATCTGGCTGGAATCGGAGTGGATCACCTGCCCGTTGATCACAGCAGAGGCCGTAAATAAGTAGTCAAGCTGGTGGTAGGTGCTCACACAGGCCTGCACCCCCAAAAACTGTGCGGCAAAGCCCCGCAACCAAGGGGAAGCCCAGCAGCCCACCGCCAAGATCCCCAGCCCAATAGCCGGGATCAGCAACAGGCCAAATAGAGAGCGCACCCAGAGCACCGCCGACAGCAACAGCAGGGATCCCAAAGCCAACAACCCCAACTGGGCAGTACCTTGACGACGAGAAGCCAGGATAAAAACCGCCCCGGCCATTGGGGGCCCCATTGGCCCACCGGCGGCCACCAAAGCTCGACCCACCGGCCCCAAAAACAAGTGCCCACTGTGAAAGGCCAACCCCGACCCGTCGGGATAGATCTCCAGACGATGAAACTCCCCACCCAACAGCACTGCCGTCAAGCCGTGGCCCATCTCATGAAACCAGGTGGCCAGAATCGTAAAAGGGTAGAGGATATAGTTGCCCCAGGGGAGCTGCCAGAGCAAGACCGTCAGACCTGCAGCAGCCACCAACCAAACCAAGCTGTGCCGGCCAGGTTTCTCGGAAGGGGAGGGAGGCAGCTCAAACTGAGTCATAGAGCAGCAGTGGGTAGACGGAAAAAAGCCTAAAACGCCTCGTCTTCTTAGACGACTGCCGGCAGAGGAGAGTTCCAAGCCAACCCCGAGAAAATCCAGAAAAACATATGTCTCAAACCAGTTTGCAATGGATGTAGGTCAGGTAGGCTGAAAAAGACTCTGAGGGATCCCTGGCGATGGCCACCTTCCTGCGGGATTGGAGCTATCAATTTCCTTGGCTTTACCGCAGCATCAGTCGCGGGGCTGCCCTGGCAGTGGGCGGATATGAGCGGTTGCGGAGATTGCCCATGCAAGGGATCCAGATTCATCCCCAGGATCGGGTGTTGGATCTCTGCTGTGGCCCGGCTGAAGTGACCCCACTGTTGGCGGAGCTGAGCCAGCAGGTTATTGGGTTGGATGCTTCACCAAGAGCCCTGGCAGCGGCCCGCAAACGCCTCCCCAAGGTGGAATTTGTGGAAGCCTTTGCCCAGGATATGCCCTTTCCCAATGCCAGCTTTGATTGGGTGCATACCAGCTTAGCCCTGCACGAATTGTCCTTCGCAGATTTGGAGCAGGTGCTGCGGGAAGTGTGGCGGGTGCTCAAGCCGGGGGGAGGACTCTTGATCCTGGATCTGCATGCGCCTCGGCAACCCCTGATCTGGCCTGGTCTGGCCCTCTTTCTGGCCCTTTTTGAAACCGAGACCGCTTGGGAGCTGCTCAAGCTGGATTTGCCCGAGTATTTGCATCAGCAGGGGTGGCAGTCCATCCGGCAAACCTTGCACGCTGGGGGAGCCCTACAGGTGATCCAAGCCCATTCGCGATAGCAGCCTGCCGAATGAGCTGCTCAACGCGCTCCACACCACTGACGAAAACCAAGAGAGATGGCAACCCTAAACAGGCCCAAAAGACTCTAGCCTTGATGCCAGAAGGGGGTGCCAAGGACGGGCGTACTGGGCTGAGCTGTCTCCTGAGGGATCATGGCCCCGGCAAGGTAAGCTCGGCGGCCTGAACGCACCGCTTCTGCAAAGGCCTCAGCCATGACCACCGGATCCCGAGCCAAAGCCACTGCCGTGTTCAGCAGCACCCCATCAAACCCCCACTCCATCACCTGGCAGGCGTGGGAGGGCAGACCCAAGCCAGCATCCACGATCAGCGGCGCCTCGATCCGCTCCCGCAGCAGGCGCAAGTTGTAGGGGTTGAGAGGGCCTTTCCCGGTGCCGATGGGGGCCGCCCAGGGCATCACCACCTCACAGCCAGCATCCAAAAGCCGCTGGCAGAGCACCAGGTCGTCGGTGCTATAGGGCAGCACCTTAAAGCCGCGCCGGACCAGCTCAGCAGCAGCAGTGGGCAGTTGCACGGGATCCGGCTGCAGCGTGTAGTCATCCCCGATCAACTCCAGCTTGATCCAGTCGGTGCCGAACACCTCCCGCGCCATCTCCGCCGTCGTGATCACCTCCTGCAGGCTGTGACAACCGGCGGTGTTGGGCAGAACCGGGATCCCCATCTTCTGCAACAGAGCCCAGAACCTCTGGGAAGTTTCTGGCCCCAGTGCCCCTTGCCGCCGCAGAGAAACCGTCAACAAACAGGGCTGCGCGCGCGCCACCGCCTGCTCCAAGATGGCCGGCGAAGGGTAGCGAGCCGTACCCAACATCAGGCGGCTGGGCAATGGTTGGCCATAGAGCACCAAGGGATCCTCATTGGCCCAAGTGGAGGGGGAAAGCTGGAGAAGGGTGGACATTGTCGGGGCAAAGTCAGGACAGAGCAGGAAGCAAGGGGGGCACTAGCCGCCAGCAACCGGAGTGACGATCTCCACCTGGTCGCCTTCTTGCAGACGGGTTTGCTCGTGCTGCGCACGTGGCACAAACTTCAGATTAACCGCTACCGCGAAAGGGCCGCTGGCCCCCACCTGAGCCACTGCTTCGGACAAAGTGGTGCCTTCCGGCAAATCGTAAGGCTTCTGGTTGATCAAGACACGCATGGCGACAGGGACTCACCGGAAAAAGGGGCAGCCTGCACCTGAAAGGGGATCCCAAGCTGCTGGGCCAAGCGACAACTGCCCTGGTGAAGATACTCCAAGACAGCATCGTGGATGGCCGGGGAGATCAGAAAGCCATGGCGATAGAGGCCGTTGATCTGCAACAGGCGAGGTGAGCGCTCCACCACGGCTGGCAAATGGTCTGCCAAGGTGGGACGACATTGGCTGCCTAATTCCAGGATACGCGCTTCGGCAAAGGCAGGATGTACGGCGTAGGCGGCGCTGAGCAACTCCAGGGCGGAGCGGACGCTCACCGGCGAGCGATCCTCAGATTCGATTTCAGTGGCCCCCACCACAAACACCTGACCCGGCTTGGGAGCGATGTAGATCGGGTAGCGAGGGTGCAACAGCCGGGTTGGGCGCCGCAAAGAGACTTCTGGGGCATACAGGCGCACCACCTCACCCCGAACTCCGCGCAGCAGTTTTTGCCCGCCCCATTCTTTTTGGGATCCCAGGCCGCGGCAATCCAAAACCCACCCACCGGTTTGCTGCTGCCAAGCTTGGGCCTGCTTCAGATCCCAAGGGCAACCCCACTCCACTTCCACCTCGTGCTGCCGCAACTTGGCCAGTAAAGCTGCCAACAGTTGGCGGTTGTCCAGTTGGCCCTCTTGGGGAAGATACAGACCCTGCACAAATCGCCCGGCTACCGATGGCTCCAGCTCCGCAATAGCCTGGGCATCCAGCGGCTGAGGGCGGGGGAGATGCGGGAGGTGTTCCCCCACAGCGGCCAGCAGGGACGAGAAACGTCTGGCTTCCCCGGCATCTTGGCGGTGCCAGAGGATCAGAGTGCCTTCTTGCTGAAAGAAAACCGGCTGCGGCAAGCTGGCCAAAAGAGAGGGCCAACGAGAAAGGGCGTAGTATCCCTGGGCCACCACACTGGCTTCGGCGATGGCAGACTCGGCTAGGGGAGCCAGCATAGCAGCGGCAAAATGGGCAGCACTGCTCTCAACAGCAGCAGCAGGAGCCGCCTCCACAATGCGGACGGGATGCCCAACCTCGACAAGGCTGGCGGCCAACAAACGCCCCATCAGCCCAGCCCCGAGGACAAGGATGGGATCCCGCTGCGCTGCCCAAGGCAAAGTGATCCCTGCTGCTGACGCAGCAGCGGATGGGCCCGTCAGGCTGGCTGCCGGATTTGTCAGAGAAGAGGAGGGTGGAAGGGTTAAAGTGCCCCGCACCACTGGCACGATGGATTCCATACTGGATCCCATGATAGGCTCTCGGGTTCTGCGATGAATCTGTTCCCACAGCATCCCAGGGGTGGGCACAGTGTTGTTCGACCACGACCCGACGGTCTACTTGAGTGGGCTGTGCGATAAAGCAAAAGCCGCTCTACTAGCTTGCTAAGGCCTACGGCCCACCAAGGGGAACCGCGTAGCGGTAGGGCGGAGCTTGTTCGCTTTAGCGGCGCGGAGCGCCAAACCCAGTTTTCTTGGTCACACCACCAGCAAAGAGAGATCCAAAGCCTTGGCCGAGTGGGTGAGAGCCCCGACGCTGACGTAATTCACGCCTGCCTCGGCCACTTGCCTGGCCCGTTCCGGGGTCATGTTGCCGCTGGCCTCGAGGGGAACTCTTCCTCCCACCCGTTGGACGGCTGTCTGGATTTCTTCCAGGGTGAAGTTATCCAAAAGGATGAGATCGGCTCCTGCTGCCAAAGCCTCTTCCAGTTCCTGGAGATCCCGCACCTCCACCTCCACCTTGAGGTGGTGGGGAGCGCCTTCCTTGGCCCGCTTGACGGCTGCCAAAACGCCTCCCGTGCCGCGGTCGCGACAGTGTTGCGTAGCAATAATGTGGTTTTCCTTAATCAAGATGCCGTCGAACAGCCCAAAGCGGTGGTTTTTGCCGCCCCCTACCCGTACTGCATACTTCTCCAGGGCGCGCAGGCCGGGAGTGGTCTTGCGGGTGTCCAGGAGCTGGGTTGAGGTTCCCCGGAGAGCCTCTACATAAGTGCGAGTGAGGGTGGCAATGCCGGACAGCCTTTGGAGAAGGTTGAGGGCCAGCCGCTCTCCTGCCAAGATGCCCCGCAGGGATCCCTTGAGGTGGGCCACTTCTTGACCGACAGCCACCCTGGCCCCTTCCTCCACCCCAGGGGTGAACTCTACCTGGGGATCCACCAGCCGAAAAACCCGCTTGGCAATCTCCAGACCGGCCAGGATCCCTGTCTCCTTGGCCAGGATTACCGCTTCACCCTCCAGTCCTGGGGGTAGGGTCAGCTCTGTGGTGAGGTCGCCGTGCCCCAGGTCTTCCCACAGCCAAGCGCGAAGGGTCTCCTCAGGTATGTAAACTTCTTCCATTTTCGGTTTGGTTTTAGGCTCCAGGATAAGCCCTACTTCTCAGCCTGAACAAGCAACAGGATCCCTCGCCTGCCCTGGCACCGCCTGTGGATTTTTCTCCCACCGGCAGGAATCTTCATCAACTGGGCAACTTGAAAGCCAATCTTGCCACTTGGATGCGGTTGGAATCTCTGCGCAATCCCTATCGAGTTCAAGTTTGGGGCAACCGTCTCGCGGCTTTGGAGATGACGCTGCGCTATGGAGAACAAACCCTGCTGAGGACATGAAGCTCCCCCCTTGCGCGACCCCATCCCATCTATCCCCAAAACTTCCCCAAAGCCGGAAAAAGCGGCTACGGGGTGTCTTTCGGCCTCTCCTCTGCTGGTTCGGGCGCTGTGTCCGGCTCCTGAGCAAGAGCAGAGTCCTCAAGGTTAGGCAAGGACTCCGTCCCGCTGGCGCGAACGGCTTCCGGGGAGGTTTCTGGCTCCTCGTTATCGCCAGGCGACGCTTCTGTGAGCACGTCGGCGGTGTGTGGCACTGAAGCAGGCTGGGCGGCAACAGGTTCCGGAGCAGAAGGAGGAGGGGCAGTTGGGATCCCGGCTTCTTCTTCAGGAACGACCGCAGGTGGTTGAGCAGCTTCTCTTTCTTCTTTTTCTTCCTTTTGCTGTTCGTAGCGGCGGCGTTTGTTGCCCTCGTCCACCAGCACGTACACCAGGCTGAGGAGAGAGAGCCCCGCTGTTCCAATCAAAACCCAAAGTAAATTGTTGTCTATGGTCATGGGGTGAGCTCCGTCAAACGCTGCTGGCGGTGGAGGGATGTTGCTCCTTAAGGCTTGATCTTACCGTTGAAGCCGCTCTGCCAAATCTTTCTGCCAAATCTTAAAGATTGGAAAGATTGGGTTCACCAGTTTTGTCATTTTGTGTGTCATGCGCTATCTCAAGTTTTACAAACCCTATGGCGTGCTCACCCAATTCACCGACCAAGCGGGACGGCCTACCCTCAAGTCTTTTATTCCGGTGCCCAAAGTTTATCCGGTGGGGCGGTTGGATCGCGACAGCGAAGGGCTGCTCCTGCTGACCGATGATGGTCGCCTCAATGCCCGCTTGATCGACCCCAAGTTCGGCCATGAGCGCACCTACTGGGTTCAGGTGGAAGGGATCCCCACCCCCCAAGCCCTGCAACAGTTGCAACAGGGGCTGATCATCCAAGGGCGAAAAACGCGCCCGGCCCAGGTTAAGGTCTTGGCTGAGGAACCCACCCTGCCGCCACGGGATCCCCCCATCCGCTTTCGCCGCTCCATCCCCACCACCTGGCTGGAACTGACGCTGCGGGAGGGTCGCAATCGCCAGGTGCGCCGCATGACTGCCGCCGTTGGGATCCCAACTTTGCGGTTGGTTCGGGTTGGACTGGGGCCTCTTTCTCTGGTGGGGCTTGCTCCCGGCCAGTGGCAAGATCTCAGCGAGGCAGAACTGGCCCAGCTACGGCAATATTGTTTTCCGTGACGTACTCCCGACTCCGACTGCTAGGTAGTACGGAGCAGGCTTCTCGCCTCAACGGGTAGCTATCGCAAGAACCCTCAGCGAGCAGACACAGGATGTCCCACCGCGTAGCTGCACCAGATTCCAACAAAGCTGTTCTGTACAGCTAGGTTGACCACAGCACAAAGACCGCCTTTCATCCCGACCCTCATGCTGATGCATAGAGGGCGAGGCTTCCCAGCGGACTAGCTAAACCATTGATTTTCTGACCCATTGCAGTTATTTCAAGTTAGATTAAGACGCTTTCAAAATGCTCCACGCTGCTTCTGCAACCACCCTCGGGCGGAAGACTTTCTCAGTGGCTCAGGCGTCTCACCCTAAACTGAAATGACTATAACTTACTGATCACTACAGTATTGTCCTTGTTCCCAATTGTGCTTGAGGCCCACTCAGTCGGGCATGAGGGCGTGGACGCGCTTGCCACCATTGGGATAGAGAAGGGCACGTTTGGGGCCGTGGATGGGATCTTCGACAATGATCGTCTGGTCGCGGCTGGCCCCTAAAGAAACAATGGCAATCGGCACCTGCATCAACTGCGCCAAAAACTTCAGGTAATCGTGGGCTTCGGGGGGCAAGTCTTGGATGGAGCGGCAATCTTTGGTGGAACATTTCCAGCCCGGCAGGGTTTCGTAGATAGGTTTGCACTGGGCGAAAACACGGGCATCGCTGGGAAAGTGACGAATTTCCCGACCCTGGTACTCGTAGGCAACGCACACCTTGATCTCATCCAAGCCATCCAGCACATCCAGCTTGGTGATGGCCAGGCAGTCTAGGCCATTGATCCGCACCGCGTAGCGCCCGATCACCCCGTCAAACCAGCCGCAGCGCCGTTGTCGTCCGGTGGTGGTGCCAAATTCAGCACCGGTTGCCCCTAGGTACGCCCCGATCTCATCTTTGAGCTCGGTGGGGAAAGGGCCTTCCCCAACGCGGGTGGTATAGGCTTTAGCCACCCCGATCACCCGGTCAATGCTGGTGGGGCCGATCCCAGCGCCAATACAAGCGCCACCGGCAATGGGATGGGAGGAGGTGACGTAGGGGTAGGTGCCGTAGTCGAGATCCAACAGGGTGCCCTGAGCCCCTTCAAACAGGATGTTCTCCCGGTCTTCGATGGCTTGGGTCAGAAGCAGGGCAGCGTCGGTAACATAGGGGCGCAGCCGCTCGGCATAGGCCAGGTATTGCTCGATGATCGGCTCGGGATCCAGGGGGGGCAGATTATAGATCTTCTCCAGCAAGACATTTTTGTAGGGAATGGCCCAACTGAGGCGTTCCCGCAACTGGTCAGGGTACATCAAGTCCACAACGCGAATGCCCATGCGCTCTGCCTTGTCGGCATAGGTGGGGCCAATACCCCGTCCGGTGGTGCCCAGCTTGTAGATGCCGCGCCGCTCCTCTTCTGCGATGTCGATGACCCGGTGGTAGGGCAGGGTAACGTGGGCTGTTTCGGCGATGAATAGGTTGTCGGTGGAAATGCCCAATTGATGCAGTTGGTCGATCTCGGCCAGCAAAACTTCGGGATCGATCACCGTGCCGCTGGCGATGATGCAGCGTTTGTCGGGGTAGAGAATGCCGGAGGGGATCAGGTGTAGCTTGAAAGTTTGCCCCGCCACCACCAGGGTATGCCCTGCATTCACCCCGCCTTGATAGCGGACGACCACATGCGCCTTTTCACTGAGGAGGTCGGTGATCTTCCCTTTTCCTTCGTCGCCCCACTGGGCACCGACAACCACGACGTTTGCCAAGAGCTTCTCCTACAGTCCGTAGACGGCACAAAAAATCCCCTTTGCGGGGGCTGCTGCACTAATCTACCGCATCGCTCCGGGCACTGTTGAGGGATCAGGACAAAAACGTTAACAATCGATTAACTTTTCTCCAGCAGGGGACAAGGTGGAGATGAACGGGATCCCCGAACCCTCTGACGAGCAAGCAGGGATCCTGCGTTGGCATGCCCCCTGCCTTTAGGCAGGGGATTCTGGTTCCTGGTTCTGCGACAGCACTTACCGTGTTGGGTTGCCCCTCCACGACAGCGGTGCTCATCTCCCCAGGCGTTACCCCTTGCAGGGCGGTTCCCTCTCGCGCCAGCGGGACGGAGTCCTTATGCCCTTAGGTACCGCTGCGAACAACCACTACAAAACCTATTGAAGCTGCATCCAGTCGTGAGACTGTTGGGTTTTTATAGCGCTCCGTGCCGCCGTAGGCGAGAGCAGTTAACTACCCTGCCACTGCGGGCAGCGTAGCACAAAGCCGCTTGGGCGCACCCTAGACGGGTTGGGAATAATCCGACAAACTCAGGCAGCGCTCTCGAATGGCCTGTAAGTTGAGGGCCAAATCTCGGCAAATGCGGCGCTCCACCAGACCGACAGGCATTCTGCGGGGGGGCTTGACCTGCAGGTGGTAGGTGAGCAAAGTCTGATGGGCCGACAAATCGGCCAGATCCCAAAACCCCTCGAAGATAAGAAAATCCCCTTGTGTTTTTTGGAAGCGAAGCTGCTGAGGAAAGATCTCCTCGATAGCCAGCACCACCGCAGCAGAAAATTGGGCAAATAAAACCTTTTGGGATCCCACTTGACGTACCAGTGTGCGGCCATTCTCACGGCCAATGACGCGACTTTCCACCAAGTTGGGAATAAACTCCGCCAGATGGTCGTAGTCGGTCAAAACCTGCCAGACCTGCTGCCGCTCCACCGGAATCAGGACGCGACCTCGCACTTGGCGGCGGCGCTCCCCCAAATCCTCCACCTCCACCTGGATGTCTGAGGACTCCGTCCCGCTGACGCCAGCAGGAATGGGGATCCCATCTTCTGGGGTGGGGTCTTGGGGATCCCATTCAGGGTCAGAAGGCATGGCGAGAACTTCAGTCGCGTAGGTGCTGTAGAGCAGTGCGGAAACCGGAGAGGGAATCGATTTTTGACCAGACCGTTGTCCACCGGCTCCAACAGGCTGGCCTTGTGAGTTATCTATTGTATCAAAGGGCTGTGTAGCAGATAGCGAGACCCTAGGGGAAGAGCGCCTTGAACCAACCGACGATCACCTGCCAAACCTGTTCTAGAAGGGCAAAGGGATCCCGCAACTCCTGCAGCACCTGCCGTGGGCCGATGTTGAAGACCACAAACAGCACGGCCAGGATGATCAGAACCCCCACCGTTGTCCAGATGGCCTCTCGAACCACCCGCACCCAAAAAACCAGCATAAAAATGGCGATGGCTACAGCGGCAACCAGCGGCAATGTGTCCAGTACCATCGGATCCCACCTCGTTTGGCTCAGATGTTTCAGATTTAACTCCACTGTAGCCAGCTTGAACTGAAAACAGGTGTTCGTAGATGTCCGTTGACAAGGGATCTCCTCTCGTAAAATGGGATCACCTCGAGATAACCCCTCTTTAGCTGGGCTAGACCTATGGACATCATCACCCTTGGCTGGATTGCCGTCCCCACCTTCTTCGTTCTTTCCATTGCCCTGGTGGTCTGGGGGCGCAACGGCATGTAATTTGTCATGCCTGGATTGAGCCTCACATCCATCTTGCATTCATCTTGTTGTTCCTGCCGCCGATATTGACGGGGTTACCCCCGCTCACACCATGGAAACCGATCTTCCCTTGGTCGCCCGCATCGCCTACGGAAGCATCTTTTTGCTGTTGACAGCCGTAACCCTGGGCGTTGGCTACATTACCTTCATCGACTGGCGGGATCGGCGGCGACGCAACGAAGTTGAGCGCAAAGCCCGTCGCTCCAAGCGCTAGCGCCGCTGTTGAGCCTGCTCAGGTTAATCTTCAACCCAACTCAGGGTGGGGACGGCCAGGTAAGGCAAGGGATCCTGGGGTTGCAGTTGAGAAAGATGCCGCAGGATGCCCTGGTTAGCCTGCCACAGGGCTTGCACATCCCATCCAGCGTAGGTGGGCAGAAAGTCCGCCAGCTTGCGGTTAGCTTCCCCCAGCAGGATCATGCAGCCGCGGCGGTTGCCGTTTTGCAGGTGATAGTAGGCCACGGCGGTTTGCAAAAGCCCCTGGTAGAAGCGCCGCTCTGGATCCACTGCCTCCATCCACAGGGCCTCTAGGGTGTCGTGGCAGGCGTAAAATTCCCCCCGGTTAAACTGCTCGGCGGCCAAACGCAACGCTTCTGAGTGGGCATTGCTCATGTGGCTAGGCACAGTTGTGGGCTAGGGGTGAGGTCTGCACAGGCAGGGATCCCTGCGGCAACACCAGGGTAAAGCAGGTTTTGCCTTGAGAGCTCTCCACTGAGACGCTGCCCCCCAACCGCTGCATCCACTGCTTGACCAAAGCCAGGCCCAGGCCGGTGCCGCCCCGTTTCCAGGGATCCCCGCTGGGGATGCGGTAGAACTTCTCGAAGATGCGCTCCTGCTCGGCAGGGGGAATTTCCACCCCCTCGTTGATCACCCGGATTTCCACCTGCTGCGGGCCAGAGCGCTGCGCTGTTACCCAGATGTTGCACCTTGGGGGAGTATACTTGCAGGCGTTGTTGACCAGCTCCTGCACCACCCGCTCCAGGCCACCTTGATCGGTGAGCACCTTGCCCACATTTGGCGCAATCTGCCACTGCAACCGTTGCTGGTTGGCCTGGGCCCGCTGTAGAAACGGCTCCAGCACGCTGGGCAGCCAGGTTGCCAGCGGCACTTCTTCCAGATGGAGCGTTTTGGATCCCTGCTCCAACCGCTGCAGATCCAGCAGGTCGTTCACCAATTCCGCCTCCCGCTCACACTCCTGCTCCAAAATCTTGAGATATTGCTCTCGTTTTTGGGGGGCGCGGGCGGTTTTCAGCAGTTGGATGGCCATCTTCATGTTGGTGATGGGGGTGCGCAGCTCATGGGAGACTGTGCTCAAAAAATCGTCTTTGAGGCGGTTGAGGCGCTCCAGCTCACCAATTTGCTGCACAGAAGCCTGGTAGAGGCGGGCCTGGCGGATGGCAATGGCGCAGTGATCCGCCACCTGCTGCACCACCTGCACCTCCAGTTCATCAAAGCACTCGGCTGCCGGCTTCGCCAGCCAGAGATCCCCCAGCACCCCTTGGTCATCCCGCAGCGGGCACACCAGCAGGGTCAGCCCTTCCCGACGGGGGATCCAGCCCTGCCCAGGCAAGTGGCAGAATTGCACCGCTTGACCCCCTTGCAGGTGCCGGTAAAGATCGGGGTAGTCGGCCAAGGTCAGGGTGATCCCGCCGACGGGCGGTAGGGCAGAGGTGTATTCGTAGCGCACCGTGGCTTGGCCGGCTGCCCAATCGTAGAGACAGAGATCGCACCCTTGGATGGACAGCCCCAGAGCCAATTCTTGCACCACTGCCCGCAGGATCTGGGCTTCCTCCAAACTGCTGCGCACCTGGTCGGTGACCCGCTGCAAGAGGGCATCCATAGCCAGAGATCGCTGCAGGGCCGCCGTCCGCTCCTGCACCTCCTGCTCCAGACGGGCGTTGAGGGTTTGCAACTGCCGGTAGAGCTGATTTTGCGTAATGGACAGGGCCAAATGTACCCCGACCCGACTCATCAGCTCTTGCTCTGCAGCTGACCAAGCCTTAGGCTCGTCAATTTTCAGCTCCCGCCAGGCAGCAAAAGAGATCAAAGGCAGTTCTTGTCTGGGATCCCCCTGAGCAAACCAACGGTAACCCGCCCAGTGGGTTTCTTGGCAGATGGCCGCGCGAAACACGCTCAGCCAGCCCACGGGCTGGTCATTCCAGACAAGCTGTACCATCAGCAGGCCACGAATGGGCGTCTGCTTCATCTGCTCTTGCAGCTCCGGCCATTTCTCCAAGTGGGATAGCGACCACATCTTCACCCAGCCCCCCGCTCCTCCGGCCCTTCCGAGCTGCTCCTGTAGCCAGGTGTCGTAGCTGGCCGGGGGTTGCACGCCATGACAACAGAGGGTGTCTGCGCCCATAAAGTGGATCCGCAGCCGCGCCCCGATCCCCTGCAAACCGGCAGCAAGCTGCTCCAGCACCGTAGTCAAGGTCGTCTCCGGGTGTAGGGGCGAATAAACCAGGGCAGCAATTTGGTTGATGAGGCGTTCCTGCTGCGCCTTCTGCCGCGCCTGCTCCAGCAATTCCGCCTGAGCAATGGCAATGGAAACTTGATCCGCCAGCAACTGCACCACCTGCAGCTCTTCTTGGGAGTAGGGACGAGGCTCAGCATGATGGGAGACCAACAGCCCCCATAGCTCCTGGTGATGCATCAGGGGAACCACCAAGGAAGAGGCCACCCCCATGGATTTCAAATAGTGAACATGGCAGGGATCCACAGGCCGCTGTAGCGGCTCGCCCAGCTGATCCCTAGCAGAGAACCCCCAGGACTCCGGCTGGCTGATGGAACGGCTCTGCGCCTCCACATCCACAATCACCCGCGCCTGGGCCGAACGAAACAACCGCCGCGCCTCCTCGGGAATGTCCCCTGCCGGAAAAGTCAGCCCCAAGAGCGAGGGCAGCCGCTCCCCGCCTCGTGCTTCCGCCACCACCGTCCCATGCCCTTCCGGGTCGAAGCGGTACACCTTCACCCGATCCGTACCCAAAAAGGCGCGCACCTCCTCCACCGTCGCCCTCAGGATCTGATCCAGCTCCAGGGATTGCCGAATCTGGTGGGTGATGCGGTTGATGAGGGCGTCTCGGCTGGGTCGAGCTGCGGCAGCCCGCGTTTTGGTATCCATAGTTGCAAGCCCCTAGCCCCTGGAATTAGCGGAGAGCATCTAGAAACTAGAAAAATATCTAGAAATACATTCCTTTTTTCCAGCATAGGATGCCTTTGAGAAGAGCAGTCGGAGTTCAAAAGAAAAGTTAAAGAAAAAGTTAAAAATGGTAACTCAGGGTTTCCCGGGTTGGAATCGTCTGAGATCGGGTGAGATCTAGGGTCGGGAATGGCCTACGGCTCACCCGCGCCCTCGGAAAGCAGAGCTAGAGGAGAGGCAGCTGAAACAGGCGAGCGGCATTTTGGCTGGTTTCTTCTGCCAGTTTTTCCGGTGGGATTCCCAACAGCTCCGCCAAGGTTTGGGCCACCCGCTGCACATAGGCCGGCTCATTGCGTTTGCCGCGGAAGGGGGTGGGAGCCAGAAAAGGGCAATCGGTTTCCACCAAAAGCTGGGATAGGGGCACCTCCAAGGCCGACCGGCGGACAGTCTCGGCGTTCTTGAAAGTAACAATGCCGCTGAAGCTAATGAAGCAGCCCAGCTCGACAAACAGCCGCGTCTCCTCCGGGGATCCGCTCCAGCAATGCATCACCGCCCGCACTGGCCCCCCCGTGGCCATGGCCTCCTTGAGGATGGCGTAGGTGGCTGCTGCCGCCTCGCGGCAATGGACGATCAACGCCAGATCCTGCGCTTGGGCAATGGCAATCTGGGCCCAGAAGGATTCTTTTTGCCGCTCGATATCCGCCGGGTTGGACTTGTAGAAATCCAGGCCCGTCTCCCCGATAGCCACCACTCGCTCGTCGCTGGCGGCCAGGTGGGCGATCTTTTCGGCCAAATCGGGCTGCCACTGGCCCGCCTCCAAAGGGTGCAGCCCCACCGACAAAAATACTTCCGGATACTGGTCGGCAATGGCCTGCAACTGGGGGAATTCTGCCGGTGTTACACAAGAATGCACCAAACGCCGGATCCCCGTCTGACGCCAGCGCTCGGCCACCTGGGGCAGATCCGCGGCAAAATCGGGGTAATTGAGGTGGACGTGAGTATCCACCAAAGGAGCAGCAGGTAAGACGGCGGTGCTCAAGGCTCAGCTCCCCAACAATCGTGTTGCCAACCTTATCCAATTGTAAAAGCTGTCCCCGGCCTGCTTGGGATCCCTTCTGGCGCTCCCGTTTGCCGGCGAGATCCCCTTGCGACGGCTCCTGGGGGGGCAGGATGATCCACAATGATTGAGGAAACCTTACGCTGGAGGTTTGTTATGGCCCGTACCCCCTCAACCATGCTGCCTTTGGGCACCCCAGCCCCTGACTTCAGCCTGCCGGATGTGGTGAGCGGCCAAACCATCTCCCTCTCCACCTTTGCCGACAAGCCGGCCCTGCTGGTGATGTTCATCTGCCAGCACTGTCCCTATGTGAAGCACGTGCAAGAGGAGCTGGCCCGCCTTGGCAGAGATTACAAGGATCGCGGCGTCGGCATTGTAGCCATCAGCGCCAACGATGTGGAGAAATACCCGGATGACAGCCCAGAGAACTTGAAGAAGATGGCCGAGACCTTGGGCTTTACCTTCCCCTTCTGCTACGACGAAACCCAAGAGGTGGCCAAAGCCTTCACCGCCGCCTGCACCCCCGACTTTTTCTTGTTCGACGCGGATCGCAAGTTGGTCTATCGGGGTCAACTGGACGACAGCCGTCCCAGCCTGACCGATGTGCCGGTGACGGGCAAAGATTTGCGGGCGGCGCTGGATAACCTTCTGGCCGGCAAGCCCATCGATCCCGACCAAAAGCCCAGCCTGGGCTGCAACATCAAGTGGAAACCTGGCAATGAGCCTGCTTATTTCGCTGGGTAGATCCCGCTTTTTTGAATCGCGGCCAGGGCCTGTCGATGCAAGCTGGGGTTGGCTGCCGCCAACACTTCTCCCGTGGAGGTGCGGGTTAAGGGATCCCCTCGCCAATCGGTAATCACGCCACCGGATCCCTCAATCACCGGCACAAGGGCAGCAAAATCGTAGAGGGCAAGGCCACACTCCATCACCAGATCCACACAGCCGCTGGCCAACAGGCCGTACTGGTAGCCATCGCCGCCATAGGAGGTGATGTGAACCGCCTGGCTGAGCCCCTGGAAGCACCGTTGTTGGTCGGGTTGGGTGAACAAATCAGGGGTGGTACAGCTCAAGTAGGCGCGGCTGAGGTCGGTATTGGCCTTGGTTTGAGCAGCCTGTCGGTGAGAGGGGGTCATCCATTGGGTGGGTTGTCCCCGCACCCCCAGCCAGCGTTCCCGCAACACCGGTTGATCGATGATGCCCAAAATGGGGCGGTCTTCTTCCAAGAGGGCAATCAAAGTGGCAAAGGTGGGCTTGCCGGTGGAAAAGGCGATGGTGCCATCCAAGGGATCCAGAACCCAGGTATAGAGGGATCCCGTCTGGTGAAAACCAAACTCTTCGCCAAGGATGTTGTGTTCTGGCACTTGGGCCATCAGCAAAGCTCGCATGGCCCGCTCTGCCTCCCGGTCGGCCACCGTCACAATTGGGGAGCGGGCCTCTTTGTATTCGGCTTGCAGTTCTCCGCGAAACAGGGGGCGAATCACCGCTCCGGCAGCATCGGCCAGGGCCTGGGCCAGTTCAATCCAATCTGCCTTGACCACCTTTTGCCCACCCCATCTGCCCCTTCCCTTTCTTAGCATAGGGAAAAATTTCCTCTCGGTTTATGCGGTCTGGCTTGCTCTTAACTCCTCTGGAATGGCTTTGGACGGCGATTGGGGTCCTCCTGACCATTTTGGGCACCCTAACCCATTTGAGTTTTCCGCCCGGGCTGCCTGGGTTGGGGGGATACAGCTTCTCGCTGCAAATCGGGGGCGTGTTGCTGACGGCTTGTTTGGCGGGGCCGGTGGCGGCGGTGTGCGCCCAGATCGTCTACCTAGGGTTGGGGCTGGCAGGGCTACAGGTGTTTGCCCAAGGGGGAGGATGGCAGTACCTGTACCAGCCTGCCTTTGGCTACTTGCTGGGGTTTTTGCCAGGAGCCTGGGCCTGCGGGACAATTGCTTTTCCGCAACGGGATCCCTACCCTTCTCCCCCGGCCCACCAACGCGCTGCCGATGCCAAGCGGTGGGCAGAAGGGATCCCTGACTCCCCGGTGGGCCTCCAAGAGTTGGGATCCGGCAGCTTGGTGGCTTTGGCCTTGGTTCACCTGACCGGGATTCTCTACCTTTTGGCCACACAACCCTGGAATGGGGAGTTGCTGAGGTTGATAGGGCTTTACTCTGGCTATACTCTGCCGGGACAGCTCATCGTGGCCAGCTTTGTTGCAGTGATAGCGTTGCTGTTGCGGCGCTTGCTGCTGCTCTGAAGCGGAGGAACCAACTCTGCGCAAAGGCCCATGCAGATTTGGGTCGTGGCGCATCTTTTCTCAAGCTGCAGAGGCAGAAAGTAACTTATTAGAGCTGTGCCGCTCAAGCGGTGGTACAGACTCTGGTCAAGTCTTGTGAGGATTGACGGGTTTGCGTGAGGAACTGCGGGATGCAACGGACTGCTCTCACCCTTTTGGCCACCGGCTTTTTGGCAACCGGGCTGGCTGCCTGTGGAGATGGCGGCAGCTCAGGGGGTTCGATCCTGCCCCCACCCCAAGGCCCAACGGTTTCGTTTATCAATGCGCCCACCTCGGTGCGGGTGGGCACCTCCACGCCGGCCTTCACGGTGCAGGTGAGTGTGCCCGGCGGTGCTCGTCCAACGCAGTTCCTCGAGCTGGAAACTTTCAACCCCAGCGGCGTGCGCGTGCAAAGGGAATTCTTCAGCCCACAGCAGGCCGGCTGTAACCCTGGGGCCACCTTTTGTAGCTTCAGTACCGATTTCCGCGTTGCCCTCGGGGATCCCGTTGGCGTTTGGCAGTTCCGGATTACCGCGTTTGACCAACAGAATCGCTCCGGATCCCAGACATTGCTGATTACAGCCTTCCAGTAGGCAAGCAGAGTTGCCGGTTTTGGGGTGAGGCCACTCACTCTAGAGGGGAATGGCCGCCACAGGTCGTGCCAGCGGGACGGAGTTGCAACAAGAGTAAACTACCCGACCCTGACTGCTTCGCAGTACAGGGCGGGCTTTCGGTAGCCCTGCAGTTGGCAAGCCAACCACGAACCTCTAGGCTGGTTTACAGCAGCCCCCAAAAGCGCAATCACATTCGCACCATTCAAATCCGCATCCCCTTCCCATC
>NZ_JANSIN010000028.1:0-34722 GCF_047462115.1 Synechococcus sp. R50.1
GTAGTAATCCGTACTGAACATATTATACATTATTTTCAGTATAGTTGAGCTTATTATTGACTAGAGTCATGCTCTCCTAGCTTATCGCTTCCGCTGGGGGAGTGTCGCCTGCTGGGATCCCTTTCTGAACCACCGAGAGCCAATCATAATAGAGCTGCGCAACCTGGCACTCAACCCCGCTTCAGAGGTGCTGACATGCTCCCCTACACCCAGATTGTCGCCCACCGTGGGGAGCACACCCACGCCGAGGAAAATACCCTGGCCGCTTTTGCTGCTGCTGTTGAAGTGGGGGCCGAGCAAATTGAGCTGGATGTGCGCCGCAGCCGAGATGGGATCCCACTGGTTGTTCACGATGCCGATTTGGATGGACAGCCTTTGGCCGCATTAACTTGGGCCGAGATTCGGGCCCGCAAACCCACGATTCCCACTCTTGAAGAGACCCTGTCACATATCAAGGGCAAAATCACCCTCGATATCGAACTCAAAGAAGCAGGCCATGAGGAACAAGTCCTTGCCCTCGTTAGCGATATTTTGACCCCCGAAGAATTTGTGATCACCTCTTTTTTGCCTCAGGTGGTGCAGCGGGTTAAAACGCTTTTGTCCCCGCAACCCAAGGTTGGCCTGTTGATCGAGGCAAAGGCTGAGGAGCAAGCCAAGGGATCTTTACTTACCCGTTGCCGGGAGTTGGGAGCGGATTTTCTGGCCCCCCACTACAGTTGGGTGAACTTGCAGTTCTTGGCTGAAGCTGAACAGGCCGGGATCCCTCTGTACGTTTGGACGGTGAACGATCCTGAAGTGATGAAGTTGTGCTTGCAGCCATTTGCCGGCTCAGTAGGACAAAATCCCGTTGTTCAAGGGTTGATCACCGACCGTCCCCAATTGGCTTTGCAAATTCGCGCCCATCTTTTGGCAGAAATAGAGGGGGCAAAACCCTAGACCATGGGCACAAACTGCACCGGAAAAGCCCCTTTTTGAACCCATCCTTGCGCTGTTTTGCAGAGGATCAGCAAAGACTGGGATCCCTGGGCACCGGAGTCCGAAGGGCTTTCTCCCACCGGCACCACCAAGGTGCCCCCCACCGCCAGTTGATCCAGCAGCACCATGGGCACAGTTGGGGGCGCTGCCGTCACCAGAATGGCATCGTAGGGAGCATGCTCTGGCCAACCTTGGTAGCCATCCCCCTGACGCACTTCCACGTTGCGATAGCCCAGGGCAGCGAGGGTTTGTTGAGCTTGAGCAGCCAATGGGGACAGACGCTCCAGGCTATACACTTGCCGGGCCAGCTCTGCCAAAACAGCCGCCTGATAGCCGGAGCCGGTGCCGATTTCCAACACCACCGATTCAGGCGTGAGGCGAGCAGCTTCTGTCATAAAAGCAACAATATAGGGCTGAGAAATGGTCTGGCCATAGCCGATGGGCAGAGGGCAATCCCTGTAGGCCCGATCCCGCAGATCAGAGGGGACAAAAAGGTGACG
Source organism: Synechococcus sp. R50.1 (assembly GCF_047462115.1). NCBI lineage: Bacteria > Bacillati > Cyanobacteriota > Cyanophyceae > Synechococcales > Synechococcaceae > Synechococcus > Synechococcus sp. R50.1. Next base: position 1,476 of record NZ_JANSIN010000028.1, read on the forward strand.
CGGCACTTTTCCCATGGCTTCCAGTACCCGTGGATCTCGGATCCCTCGTTTGATGAGCTGTTTCTTGACCATCTGCTCCCGTTGGGAAGCAAAAGGATCGGAAGCGTCTGGGGGCTGAGGTTCAACTTCTGGGATCCCAGCTGGAGAGCGAGAAGAATGTCTCCACCGGAAGGATGAGAATGGGTTGATCACCGATACACAACCTCCAGAAACGATGAGCTGCTCAGCTAGAAATCGCAGGAGCCCCGTACGGTACCCGTAGGGTCAGTGTCGGGAGGAATGCTATAATGGTACTGCGGGCACCAGAAACAGCTGTTTAGGGCACTGGTAACGGTCGATTGGGGGTGCAGTAAACCACCCCAGAGGCTCGCGGTTGGCTTGCTAACTGCAGGGCTACTAAAAGCCCGCTTCGTACCGCCTAGCGGTCGGTGTCGGGTAGTTTACATGAAGCTTACAGCCGGGATCCCCATGGGAGATATGGGATCCGGTTTGATCAAAATTGTAAAGTTTTGTGCGCAATCTGCCGGGGCGAGCAATCACCACCCTGGTTCTGCCAGCGCAAGATTTTATAGTGTTGATCCCTACCTTTTCCCCGCAAGGGGAAGATGGTGAATGGGGTGACAGGCTGGGAACTGTCCTAGCGACACCTGGGGAGAGAGGCTGGGTTTAATAGACTGTAAACGTAATTTACGGTACAGATCTATGACAACTGCTGCCGCTTCTGCTACTCCCACTGCCCCTGAGACGACGCTGCTGAACGTTTGGCAAGTGCTGGCGGAAGAGTTTGCCGGTCAGGTTGCCCTACGGGATCCCCACGCGCAGCCAGTTTTCGAGATGTCTTATGGAGAGCTGTTTCGCCGCATTCAAACCCTGGCGGCTGGCCTGCAGGCTTTGGGCATTTGCCCGGGGGATCGGGTGGCCATTTTTGCCGATAACTCCCCCCGCTGGCTGATGGCCGATCTGGCCACGATGTTCACGGGAGCTGTGAATGTGCCCCGCAGCGCTGTGGCGGATCCCAGTGAGCTGGGCTACATCTTGCGCCACTCCGGTAGCACGGCCCTGATTGCTCAGGATCTGAAGACCCTGAGGCGGATCCGGCCAGATGTGCAGGAGCTGGGCCTGGAACGGCTGCTGTTGCTTTCCGATGAGCAGGAAGCAGGGGTGCTGAACTTTTCCCAATGGCTGCAAAAGGGTCGGGAACACACCTACCAACCCCCAAAGCTGGAGCGATCCCAACTGGCCACCATCATCTACACCTCCGGCACCTCCGGTCGGCCCAAGGGGGTGATGCTCAGCCACGGCAACCTGATGCACCAGGTGGAGAACTTGGGCGTGGTCGTACAGCCACAACCGGGGAATAAGGTGTTGACCATTCTGCCCACTTGGCACTCTTATGAGCGGGCTTGCGAGTATTTTCTCCTCAGCCGTGCCTGCATGCTGGTCTATACCAGCCCTCGCTTTATCAAACAAGATTTCCAACAGGAGCACCCCCATTTTCTGGTGGCAGTGCCGCGGATTTGGGAAACCGTTTATGAAGGGATCCAACGGCAATTCAAAGAGAAAAGCCCCCTGATGCAGCGGCTGATCCGCGCTCTGATGGCCGTGAGTGAGAGGTATGTGCTCTCTGGACGGATAGCTCGCAACCAGTCGATTTTGCATTACGGAGTCAGCCCCTGGGTGCGCCTGCAGGCTCGCCTGCAACATTGGCTGCTCTGGCCCCTGCACCGATTGGCCGATGTGCTGATCTACCGCAAGGTACGACGGGCGTTGGGCCCCAATTTTCAACATGCCATCAGCGGCGGTGGATCCCTGCCTGCCTACTTGGATCTGTTCTACGAGGTGGTGGGCATTTCCATCTTGAATGGCTACGGCCTCACCGAAACTTCGCCGGTGTTGTGCGCGCGGCGTCCAGACAACAATGTGCGCGGTACGGCTGGCCCCCCTCTGCCGGGGACGGAGTTTCGCATTGTGGATCCTGAAACTCGACAGCCGCTGCCGCCACAAGAAAAAGGGTTGATCCTGGCCCGTGGCCCGCAGGTGATGATGGGCTACTACAACAACCCGGAAGCCACTGCCAAGGTGCTCAGCTCCGACGGCTGGTTTGAAACCGGGGATCTGGGCTGGCTCACCCCCGACGGGCAACTGGTGATCACCGGCAGAGCCAAGGATGTCATTGTCCTACTCAATGGGGAGAACATCGAGCCCCAGCCGCTGGAAGATGCTTGTCTGCAGTCTCCTTACATCAGTCAGATCGTGATCGTCGGGCAAGACCAAAAGAAATTGGCTGCCCTCATCTACCCCAACCTCGATGCCCTCAAAGCCTGGGCTGCCGAGCAAGGGATCCCGGCTGAGGATGCCGAGCTGCTGGCCCAGCCCCAGACCCGCACCTTGATTTTGCAGGAGGTGCGCCGCCGCATCCAAGAACGCCCTGGCTACCGGCCCGACGAGCAGGTCAGCGACTTTCGCTTCTTGCCGGAGCCGCTGAGCGTGGAAAACGGCCTCATGACCCAGACCCTGAAGATCAAGCGCAACCCGGTGGCCGAGCGCTATGCCCATCTGATCCAAGAGATGTATCCGGCTTGAGGTGCAGGCCCGCCTAAGTTTGGGATCCCCGTTGTTGCTCCAAGTACCGCCGGAACTGCTCCGGTGGAATGGCCCCTCGGTAGGCCCCACAGTAGTAGAGGGTGAGCACCGCCTTGTAGGCCCAGTCAGTTGGCACCACATCCGGGAAGGGGCTGGGCAAAGTATCTGCTTGGTTGTTGGCGCAGGCTTGCAAAATTTGCTCTGTGGTGAGCTGTTCTGCCAAGTCTGGAGGGAGTTCCCGCAGGTTGGCCTGGGCCAAAGCCGCTCCGGCCAAGCTCAAGCTGGAGAGGGCCGCTGTCCAAAAGACAGGAGTGAAGAGGTGTTGCAAGTTCATGGCTTTCAAAGGAAGGGTTGGCAAGTCCTCTCTCTAGGGTAGTACGAGCTAAGAGAGCGTCTGGATGTAGACAAACTTCCTCGGATCTGGGACTAAGATGCAGAGGAATCAAGGGAGCAGAAGAGGGCGGGATCGCCAGCCGCTAATTGTCTCCCCGCATGGCCATGTAAGGCTGAGAGCACGATAGGTCAGAGCCGATGAGTTTATCCCAGGGGCCGAGTTTTGATGGAATGGATCCCCCGGATCCGAAGCTGATCGATGCCTGTGTGCATTGCGGGTTTTGCCTGACCACCTGCCCCAGCTACCGTGTCATCGGCAAAGAGACGGACTCGCCGCGGGGGCGGATCTATCAGATGGATGCCCTCAACCAGGGGCAGATCGCCCTTTCTGCGGCTACGGTTTCCCACTTCGACAGTTGCTTGGGCTGTTTGGCCTGTGTTACGGCCTGTCCATCGGGGGTGCAATATGACCGCTTAATTGCCGCCACCCGCCCGCAGATTGAGCGCAACTACTCCCGCAGTTTTTGGGATCGGCTTTACCGCCAGTTCATCTTCTCGGTGTTTCCTTACCCGACACGGCTGCGACCGCTGCTGTGGCCTCTCTGGCTGTACCAAAAAATGGGGATCGGCACCTGGATCCGAAAAGGGCTGGAAAAGGTCTCCCCGCGTTTGGCAGCTATGGAATCCCTGATGCCCCCCCTGGAGGTGGAGCAACTGCTGCCCAAGCGTTACCCTGAGCGGATCCCGGCGGTGGGAGAACGCCGTTTTCGGGTGGGACTCATTTTGGGCTGCGTGCAGCGCCTGTTTGCCCCGCAGGTGAATGAGGCCAGCATTCGCGTCTTGACCCACAACGGCTGTGAGGTGGTGATCCCGCCTGTCCAGGGCTGTTGCGCGGCCTTGCCCCACCATCAAGGGCAACTGCGCCAGGCGGAAACCCTGGCCCGCCAGATGATCGATGCCTTTGCCGATTACGAGTTGGATGCCATTCTGATCAACGCTTCTGGCTGCGGGCATACCCTGAAGGAGTATGGCCACCTGTTGGCCAGGGATCCCGACTACAAGGAGAAAGCAGCCCGATTTGCCACTCAAGTCAGGGATATTCAGGAGTTTCTCGCCCAGGTGGGGTTAACGGCTCCTCTACATCCGCTACAGCCGGAACCCCTGGTGCTGGTCTACCAGGATGCCTGTCACATGCTGCATGGGCAGCGGCTCAGCCAGGAACCCCGACACCTGCTGCGGCAAATCCCAGGGCTGGAGCTGCGGGATCCCGTCGATGCGGCCCTCTGCTGTGGTAGCTCCGGCGTCTATAACCTGTTGCAACCCCAGGTGGCGGACGAGCTGGGAGCCCAGAAGGTGACGAACTTGCTTAACACCGGTGCTCAGGGGATTGTCTCTGCCAATATCGGCTGCCGCCTACAAATCCAGAAACATCTGCGCCTACAGGGCAAAGCCGGGATCCCCATCTATCACCCGATGGAATTGTTGGATCGCGCCCTCGCCGCTCTGCGACGCTTTCCCGAACAAGCTACAGGGACTTCTTCGGGTCAGGCAGAGGTAGCCGAGGCAACCGGTTGAGTGGATCCTGGATTTCCGGTCGCGCTGGCGTAACCTGGCGCAACATAGCCTCCCACCCCACTTCTCTCCCCCATCGCCGATGGGCTATTCCATCAACAGGCCCAAGTCCAGGTGAGGCTGCCACAGATCGGCCAGGCGCTCCAGCAATTGCTCCCGCTGCTGAGCATAGTGGCCCTCCAGATCCGGCAAGGGATCCCAGCCTTTTTGTCGGCGCAGCCAGTTCAGCCATTGTCGCCGCCACAGGTGGTTGTCAAACAGGCCATGCAGATAGCTGCCCCAAATCCGACCCGTGGGATCCCGCCAGCCCAGGTTCTCCCGGTCGAACACCGGCAGACAGCCAGAGGGATCCGCCTGGGTGGATCCCTGATGAATTTCGTACCCCTGAATGGGGGCCAGGGCAGGCCATCGGCTTTGGGTCTGCACCTGCTGGGTGACCTTGGTGGGTTGTAAAACGGTGGTCAAAGGGAGAAAGCCCAGCCCTGGGTAGGTGCCGGCGATCCCCTCCCAGCCTTCGGGATCGGCGATGGTCTCTCCCAACATTTGCAGCCCACCGCAAATGCCGATGATATGGCCGGAGTATTGGCGCAGTTGATCGGCCAGGCCGGTCTTTTGCAACGCGAACAGATCGTTGAGGGTGGTTTTGCTGCCGGGCAGGATGACCACATCCGGGGATCCCAAACTTTGGCCAAGGTGAACCCAGCGCAGATGGACGGTGGGCTCCGCCAACAAGGGGTCAAAATCCGAGAAATTGGCCACCTGGGGCAAACGCACCACAGCAATCTCCAGGCGCCCTTCCCTCAGGGCTTGGCGACCGGCCCGGTCGCGGCGATCTTCCCAAAGCAGGGGGTTGGCTGCAATTCCCATCGAATCCTCTTGGGGCAGAACCCAGTCCACCCAAGGCAAGACCCCGACAACTGGGATCCCGGTGTAGTTTTCCAGCCAATCCAGGCCGGGCTGCAACAGTTCCCGCGAGCCCCGAAACTTGTTGATGACAATGCCCCGGATCAAGGCCCGCTCTTCAGGTTCCAGCAGTTGGAGCGTGCCCACCACATGGGCCAGCGCCCCACCTCGGTCGATGTCTGCCACCAGCCAAGTGGGGGATCCCAAATGCAAGGCAACCCGCATATTTGCCAAGTCCCGATGTTTGAGGTTCACCTCTGCTGGGCTACCTGCCCCCTCGCAAAGGATCCAGTCGTACTGCTGTTGTAGGCGAGCAAGGGCTTCTTTGACCGCTTGCCAGGCCGGCGCAAACCAGCGCTCGTAATACTCTCCGGCGCGGTAGGTGCCCACCGCTACTCCGTTCAAGACGATCTGGGAAGTCAGGTTGCCCTGGGGCTTCAGAAGGATTGGGTTCATCTCCACCGCAGGGGGAATCCCGGCAGCCCAAGCTTGCAGAGCCTGCGCGTAGGCGATCTCTTTGCCCTCTGGGGTGACATAGGCGTTGAGGGACATGTTCTGAGCTTTGAAAGGGGCAACCCTTTTTCCCGCTTTCTTGAGAATGCGACAAAGGGCTGTTACCAGCAGGGTTTTGCCCACGTGGGAAGAAGTTCCCACCACCATCAAGGATCGACCTGAACAGCTCACCCCGGATCCCTCGCCCTTGGTTTCTGGTTGTTGCCATTCTCCCCGCGGCCAGCGTCGCCAAGCCAGGGCCTCCGTTGGCAAAAGCGACTCTGCAATCCCCTAGTTAACCGCCCTGCTGATGCCCAGAGCCGCACCCTCCGGTCTGCACGGGATCCCAGGGGCTTGCGCTTTGTGCTTTCGACAGGATTTTGAGCTGGGGCAGATGGATTCGAACCACCGAATGGCGGGACCAAAACCCGCTGCCTTACCGCTTGGCGATGCCCCAATTCACATTGCTTAACCAGCTTAATTAATCTAGCGATGCAGCTTCGGGTCTGTCAACAGTTGCAGTGAGCTCCTATGCGTGGGGAAGCTGAAGCTCTTCGCCAAGGTCAGGGCCAATGTCAAGAGGAGTCACGGGGAGAGTGCGGGCTACCTCAAAGAAATAGGCGCGGATCTCCGGCCCGAAATAGATGACATCTCCGCTCCTCAGGTAGTGAGTAGCCACCCGCGTGCCGTTGACAAACACCCCATTGGTACTGGACTGGCCCTTGCGGTTGCCGTCGATCAGGCAATAGGTAAACCCTGTCCGGTTGGACTTGGTGGGCACCCGCACCAGGTAAGCATGGCGACGCGAGACAAACCGATTGACGATCTGGATGGCGTTGGAGGGATCCCGTCCAAGCGTATAGATACTCTCCCGCAGGATGTAGCTGCAGGGCCGGACAGGATGGCAGATGGACAGGGTGAACTCCGGATGGGACACCGGCCGTTCAGGGACTTGATCGAACAAATCCGCCGGCAGATCAAAGCCCTGGCTGGGAAGAGGACTTTTCCCGCCAACCTCTGTGATGGAGGTGAAAAAATCGTCGTAGCTATGTGGCAAAGGTCTTCCCCCCTCAACGCTCAACGCCATTTACAGCAGCTTGGCTTTCCAAATTCAAAGTCTTATCTATAGTTCCCCAAAACCCTACTGCTTTCAAAGGAACTCTGGTCTTGGCGGGCTGCCGGAAAACCCACAAGCCCCAGTGTACTGTACTATACACCATAGGCAGCCTTGGAGATACCCCCTTTCCCCGGAAACTGGGCTTGGGCTCAGGTTGGGCCTATTTTGGCTTTCAGGGATCCCTTGGGAGCCACAGCCTCAGGCGGGCTATTCTGAGTAGCAGGTTTTTAACCTTGAGGTGAGGGTGTGACGGAGGCCCTGCTGCGTCGGTTGGATGTGGCCACAGAAGCTGCCCTGGAGGCAGGAGCTTTGCTGCGCAGTTATGTGGGGGGCACCCTTGCCATTGAGGAGAAACGTCCGGGCGACTTGGTGACTGCGGCGGATCGCGCTTCCGAGGATCTCATCTTGAAAATCTTGAGGCGGCACTTCCCCGAAGATGTCATCTTGACCGAGGAATCAGGCCAGCAGGGATCTCCGGAGGGCGCCTACGCTTGGATGATCGATCCCCTGGATGGCACCACCAACTTTGCCCACGGTTACCCTTTCGCTGCCGTCTCCATTGGTTTGCTGCAGGGGCGGGAGCCAGTTTTGGGGGTTGTTTGTGATGTTTTTCGCGGGGATCTGTTTCGCGCCGTCCAAGGGATGGGGGCTACCCGCAACCGCCAACCCATTCGAGTCTCCACAACGGCTGAATTGTCTCGGAGCCTGCTGGTGACCGGCTTTGCCTATGATCGTCGCGAAACCCCTGACAACAACTACGCCGAGTTTTGCCACTTTACCCATCTCACCCAAGGAGTGCGGCGGGGCGGATCTGCAGCTCTGGATTTGGCCTATGTGGCCACCGGTCAGTTGGATGGCTACTGGGAGCGGGGCCTCTCCCCTTGGGACATTGCCGCAGGGATCGTCCTGGTGCGAGAGGCGGGTGGCAAGGTGACTGCTTACGATGGCGGCCCGGTGGATGTTTACAGTGGCCGACTGTTGGCCAGCAATGGCTGGTTACACGCTGCTCTGCAAGAAGAATTGGCCCAAGTACAGCCTTTGCCGGTCTCCTTTCCCATGCGGCGGGATCCACGCCCAGCCTATCAGAACCGGGAAAGCTCCCCAGTTGAGTTGAATTGAAGACAGAAGTAGCTGACGAATAATCGAGGAATAATCAAGAAGATTCCAAGAACCCTATGTTGGGCAGGGTAGATAGGAGATGGGTTAGCGGACTCCCCGGAAAACAGCGACATCGCTGCCGGGCGGCACAGTTCGGCCTGGCTCTCCTCTTGGGAGCGATGGCCCTTGGGGTTGCCACTGCTGGCCCCGGTTACCCTCAGCCGGCACAAGGGAAAGTCGCCCCCACCGAGCAGGCACAGCCCCTCGATTCCCGTTGGGCCGAGATCCAGGCCCGGGGGCGCATTCGGGTTGGCTTGGATCCCAGTCTGGGGCCGGCCTATCTCTATACCGACTTGGAGCAACAAACCTACGCCGGCTTCGAGTGGGATATCCTGGAGGCGCTTGCCCAAACCCTTCAGGTGCAGGTGGATCCCATCTATGTGGCCTGGAGCGAACAGTTGGCAGCTTTGCAAGCGGATGAGGTGGACTTGATCTGGGGGGCGCGGGAAGCTTTGGGCTTGGATCCGGAGCAGTTTCTGGCCACCCGGCCCTACTATCTCAGCCCGCAGCGCTTGGTGGTACGGGATCCCTTCCCCGCCTCCGGGCCAGAGGAACCGGCCATCGAGACACTGTCGCAATTATTTGGCCGCAAAGTGGGCATCGTAGTCAATAGTACAGGGGCAGCCCTACTGGAGGCTTATAACGAGAGGAGGGGCAACGCCATTCGTCTCTTTGCCACCAGCAACCCTGAGCGCTTGTTTGCTCAGCTACAGGCTGGCCAGTTGGATGCCGTGCTGGTTGATCAGCCTGTTGCCGCCCTAAACCTGCGCCAAGCTGGATCCCGGCTGCGCCTGGTGGGGCCGCCCCTGTTCCCCATGCCTCTGGTGGGAGTAGTATCCTCTCAGCATCCTTCCCTGAAGGAAGCTGTGGATGGGGCGATTTCCAGCCTGATCGAAAACGGAACCTTGCAGCAGATTTTAGAGAAGTGGCAACTATGGGATCCAACTCTAATGTCCCCCGCCTCAACCGAGGACTAGCCCGCTACGAGACTGACCATTTCGCCATCTTAGGCGTGCCCCTTACCGCCGACTCCAAGGGGATCCGGCGCGGCTACCTGCAGGCGGCCAAGGCCCTCCACCCGGATCGGTTTGTGGGGGATCCCGAAGGTGCAGAACGCGCCAACATCCTCTTTGCCAAGCTGGTCAACCCGGCCAACGAAGTGCTGACCAAAGAGCGGGAGCGAGGGGAATATGAAACTGTGCTCAAAATGCGGATCAAACGCCTTTTGGAGACGCCCCCCCCGGATCTTTGGCCCTCTGGGGAAGCCGTCAAGGGCTTGGCCGAGCACCCCCATTGGCAGGAAGAGTATGTCAGACGGGTGGAGAAGCTGGCCAAAGAGCAATACAGCTCCATGGAAACCCTGCTCGAGAAAACCGAGCAATTGAGCGAGCTGAACCTGGCCTATTTGTTGCTCAAGGCCGGCTACCAGGGGAGCCTAGCCCCTGCCTCTAGAACCACTACCGCGACCGGGATCCCAACCCCTTCCCCCAGCCGTACCACTGTGGGTGGGATCCCAGCCTCCCCCGTCGTTGCTCCGCCCAGCCGTCCCCCTGTTCAGCCCGTTCCCACCCCACCTCCGGCTCCCAAGCTCAGCCCTGGGGAAACCCGCTTTATCCAAGCCTTGGACATGATCGAGCGCAAGCAATACCGGGATGCAGTGCAATATCTGAACTTCGCCATCAGCGCTGAGCCCAACGTGGCCCGCTACTACCTGCACCGGGGCATTGCCCACCTGAAGCAGGGGAATGCTGGCATGGCCAAAGCAGACTTTATGCAAGCCAGTCGCCTAGAACCTGCCAACGCCGAGTTGATGGCAGAAGTGCGCCGTTGGATGCAGCAAGTCACCACTCAACAGCCCGTTCCCGTCCCCAAGGACTCCGTCCCGCCAACGCGAGTGGCCAGCCGTCAAACGTCACAGGCTCAGAAAGTGGTGCCACCTCCCCGTAAGGAGGACAACGGCGGGTTCTTGAGCCGCCTCTTCGGCAGGAAAAAGTAGGCAGAGCCCCCCTTAACGCGCACCCCCTAGCACCAGCAGCGTGACCAGGGATCCCGTATTCCAGAGGCTGTGCAGTAGGATGGGAGCCAGCAGGTTGCGGCTGTGGCTGTACACCACCCCCAGCACCACCCCCAGCATGGTCAAAGGCAGCAGATCGGAAAGGTTGAGGTGGGCAAGGGCAAAGGTGAAGGCGCTAAGCCCAATGGCGGCCCCCATAGGCAGGTAGCGGCTTAGAGTAGGCAGCCAAAAGCCCCGGAACAGCACCTCCTCAAAAACAGGGGCACAGACAGACACCACGGCCAAAAACACCAACCGCGCCCCCCAACCATGGCTATCCAGCAGCAGGGGCAAAATGGGATTCCCACCCCCCGCCTGCGGCAGCAGCAACTGCGACAGCGCCGCTGCCAGCACCACCAAAGGCAAGGCCACCCAGTAGCCACACAAGCCCCACAGCAGCCAAGGGTCCCACAACCGCACCTGCAGCACCCTCTGCCAGCCGGGGTAGGCGTGCAAGAGACGGTACAATAACCCTGCCCCCAGCAAAGCGCCGGAATTGTAGGTGAGAAACAGGGCTACCGCCTGCTGCCAAGGGCTGAGCTGCCGTGCCCCCAGGCCGAGGATGATGATGTAAAGTCGAGGCACCAAAGCGTTGAGGGCGATAAACCCCAAAAACCAGCCGGTCAGCACCGCTTGCGCCCCGATCCCCGGCCAAGGCACTTCCCAAGCAGGGCCCAGGAGCGGACGTTTGCGCCAAAGGCTCCAGCCCAGCCAGCCCAACAAGAGCATCAACCCCAGCAGCGCCCCCAGCACGGGGATCCCGCCCACCACCGCCAGTCGAAACAGAGCCGCCAAGGCCAATTTTTCCTGCTGTTGGTTGAGGGCATTTAGGCTATCGCTGCGCTGCTGCAGTCGGTAAAGCTGTTGCAGAGCCACCGCCTCAAACCAACCATCCAGATGATTGCGAATCTGCACCTCCGCCTCTGGCAAGATGCGCCGCGGTGTTCCCCACAGTCCCTGTAGAACCTGGGCTGCTCTCTTTTGACTCGATTCCACCTCCATCGCGCCAGCGGCGCGGAGCACTTTGGGACGTTCCAGGTCGATGATCTGCTGCCATTGCTGCCGAGCAGCTTCCAGATCTTCTTGGTAGGCATAGAGCAAGCCCAGGCGCAGCCAAAGCGCATCCAGCTCCGTCTGCAAATCTTGCATTGAGGCCAGAAGGGCAGGATCCACCTCTGGAGATTGGGCCAGTTCTGGGCTGGCCGCCTCAGATTCGCCAGCAGGAGTTAAACGGGCCAGCCGTTTCAAACGTTTCAGGCGTTCGGCGTAGTTATCGGCGGTCTGCTGATAGCGATTTTGGGCCACCTTGAACACATCCTGACCCAAAAGTGCCCGTGCCAGATCCTGATAGCGGGGATCATCGAGGGTGCGGGAAGCTTGCAGGGCGAGATCGGTTTGCAACAAATCCAACTGCGTTTGGGGCGGCGGCTGAAACCAACTGCTGGAAAGAGAAAGCCCGACAATCACAATGGCCAATAGGCTCAGCAGGTTGAGGATCCCACGGCGAACAGAAAACCAAGCAGAGGAGGGGTCGGCAGAGGCCGTGGTTTCAGAGTGAGACATTGCGGCGACGGATCCAACTCAAGCGGGTTATATCCTATCTTCTGTATTGTCTTGGCGGAATGGAGTTGTTATTACTGCATTACGGATTTGTCCTGTTGTCACCGTCGCTCCAGCCAATAGCGATAGATGGGCAGGCCCAGTTGTAGGCAGTGCCACTCCCGCTCCGTGGGGATGCCGAGGGGATTGGAGTCCAAAGGCCCCTGGTGGGGATCCCAAAACTGCGGATGATCCAAAAATCGAGCTGCCATTTCTTCGGCCACCTCTTGGATATCCGATTGCAGGAAGACGGGGCTGCCCGGTCGCAGCAGCAGAGCCAGATCCGCCACCAGTTGGGGCTGGACAATCCGCCGTTTGTGATGGCGCTTTTTGAACCAGGGATCCGGAAATAGGATGGTTACGCGGCTGAGATCCCCCGGCGCAAACAGATGCCGCAAAGAGACATTGATGTTGGCAAACAGAAAATGGACGTTATCCAGCCCCAGCTCATCCCGCCAGGCATTGGCCCGCTCCACCAGCGCCTGCCGAATCTCTACCCCCAGGAAGTTCCAGTCGGGCTGCTCCTGAGCGAGGCGCAGCAGAAATCGTCCGCTCCCTGTGCCGATATCCAGATGAAAGGGCTGCCCCAGCCGCCGGTATACCCGCTCCCAGTGGGGTGGGGGGGTGGGCTGCTGATACTGCGCCTGCAGGGGATTGACGTGCTGCCGTACCCGGTGACCGAGGCCCCTCTGTAAGGGGATCCCGGCCCAAGGCGGAGAAGGGGGGCGCTTCTCCAGTTGGCCCTCAGGCGATTGCTGCCCCTGTTGCACCTCTGCTTCCATAGACCACCTCCTGCCGCCAGCTGCGGCCCTCGCCCACTGACCAAGGGATCCCCCAGCTTGGAGGGGAGCGACAAAAGTCCAGGAGATCTAGGCTACCACCGGATGCTGTCGATGACTTGCCGCAAGATCTGGGCCGAGCGGTGCAGCTGCTTGCGCTCGCTCTCGGTGAGGGACATGGCCAGCGTGCGTTCCACCCCCTGCCGCCCGACCACTCTGGGCAAGCTGAGACAGACCTCTGGCAGATCGTACTCCCCTTGGGTGAGGCTGCTCACGGTTAAAACGCGGTGTTGATCCCGCAGCAGGGCTTGGACAATTTGCGTCACCCCTAACCCGATGGCGTAGCTGGTGGCCCCTTTGCGACGGATGATCTCGTAGGCAGCGTTGCGCACCTGCTCGAAGATATCCCCCAAATAGGCGGGATCCCAGTCCGGCGAGAGTTCCCCAATCGGGGTGCCGGCGATGTTCACCTTGCTCCAAACGGCCACCTCGCTATCTCCATGTTCGCCGATGATGTAGGCGTGCAGGCTACGCGGATCCACCCCCAGGCGCTCCGCCAAAAGATAGCGAAAGCGGGCTGTGTCCAAAACCGTCCCCGACCCAATTACCTGCCCTGCCGGCAACCCCGACAACTTCAGGGAAACGTAAGTCATGATGTCAACGGGATTGCTCACCACCAAAAGGAGTGTGTCAGGGCAATGCGCCATCAAGGCCGGGATCAAGCCTTTGAAGATCTCGACGTTGCGCTGCACCAAATCCAAACGGGTTTCTCCAGGCCGCTGCTTAGCCCCTGCCGTTAAAACCACTACATCTGACCCGGCGCAATCAGCCAGTTCCCCTGCCCGTATCCGCGTCGGCTCCACAAAGGGGATCCCGTGCACCAGATCCATCACTTCCCCTTCCAGCTTGTTGCGGTCGATGTCGTGAAGGACCAGCTCATCCAGAGTGTTCTGGATTACCATCGAGTAGGCACAGGCCATGCCTACCTGGCCGGCGCCGATGATGGATCCCTTCAAAAGGCGGCGAGAAGTCAGCCCCTCGACCTGCTGCTGGGAGCGCTGCTTGGGTTGGTGCTCAGAAACAGTCATGGCTGCAGCCGCTACTCTTCGTTCTCCAGCTTAAGCCTGCCTAGAGGAAGAAAAAAACAGGCTACCGCTCTCCAGAAGAACTGGAAAGGCGAGAAGAGGCAGGATCGGTTGCCGCAGCGGACTGGATCCATCTGAAACAATCTGAAACAATAAAAACAATAAATAGCCCTCTAACCTTCAACAGTCCTCAACCCGGCTGCTGGGTTAGCCGCTGCCAAAGCTGCGGAGGAATGCGCTCGTGAGGACACTTTAGGGACTGAATCTGAGCTAAATCTTCCGGCATGTAGTGCAAGGCTACCCGCGCTGCCGGATCCAAAAGGCTGCGCCGTCGTCGGTTACATTGCTCCGCTTCTCCCAGAAACACGTCCAGCCAGCCATCTCGCTCTTGGTAGCGAATCCTCAAAGCAGAGAGAGAAGGCAGAGCAGAGGAAACTTCTTTGCGGTAGAGCCGAAAGCCCTGCTCCAGACTCCAGCCCAACCACCACTGAGGCGCCAATTGCCCCAACTGCCTACACCACACCCCCGCCTGAACCTGTTGCCATGCCATGCTTGCCACTCCGCAGCTTGTTCTCCTGAGAAGACTTAACTGCAAATCTTTAGCAATTGCTACTTGGGTAAGCACTCTACCAGACTCCTCAAGCTTAATGCAAGTCTTTATCAAAGAGGATCCCTACTTTGCCGGCACGCTATTGAAAGCTAATCTCAATAGAGCTATGCTGTTACTCGGTTGAGTGGTGGAGTTGTATCCATCAGTCTTCCTCTCTTGCCTTGGATGCATCGGGGATCCCACGCCCGCGGAATTAGCCATCCTGGGTCTGGCAGGGATCCCTTTTCCAGGGCTAGCTGAGGTTCTTTCTAATGAGAGCAGTTCTAACTAATAGGAGCCTGGTTCCTTCCCAAGCGTGTCGATGTACGGGTAGAACAAGTTCGGGAGCCAGAAGCGGTTTAACCTTGAAAACGGCGACGCATAGCCCTTCACGTCGGCAGGACAGGCTTTTTAATAATTCTTTTAATTAAATTAACCTCAAGAGTTGCTTCAAAGAATATCCCCTCCGGAGCACCCAAAAGCCCGTGCCAGCCCGGGGATCTTTTGTATCGAGAGACACACAAACTCCCCCAACAATTCCATAGGATGACCGTAGAATGGCAGAGACAGCGTGAATTCATAGCTGTTTTTTTCGGCTTGCCCTCCCCGTTGCCCGAGCGTCTACTGGGTGTTCCTAGCCTATGGTTGAAAGGGGGACTGCTGGGCCAGACCAGGCTGGCAGCGTTTATGATGCGCTGACGCGGGCCGATCTGTGGAATCCCCAGGTCATGTACCGTGGGCGCCCGGTACAGGCTCGGGGACGGGCTGTGCTGCGCACCATGTTCGAGAGCGTCAGCGATGGGTTGTTTGTCCTTGAGTGTCTGCCCCCGGAGCCAGAAAGAGGCTCACCTCAACCGCGCTGTCGGTTTTTGGTGGGTAACCCGGCTTTTTGCAGGATGTTTTTTCTCTCCTCTCGACCTATCGAGGGAGAAGAGCTCCAGAGTTGTCTACCGCCTTCTCTGGCTGCGCAGATTCAACTGCACACCGAACACTGCCTCAGCCATGGCCGGCAAGTGAGCTTTGAGCTGAGCCTAACGGCCTCTGCCGCTCCCGACCCAGAGTCGACCCATGTTCTAATCGTTACCCTTTCTCCAGTAGTTGAGGAGAACAAGCCAATCAGCCGAATTGTCGGCTCCTGTCAGGACATCACAGCACGCAAGCAAGTGGAGTGGCAGCTACAGCGCAGCCAAAAGCAACTGTTGGAGCACAACCGGGCTCTGATGGAGCTCACCCGGCACAAAGCCCTCAGCCAAGGAGACTTACAAGCTGCTCTGCAACAGATTTGTACTACAGCCGCCCATACCCTGGGGGTGGCACGGGTGGGGGTCTGGCTCTACACGTCGGAGCGCTCCAGCATTCGCTGCATCAATCAATTCGAGATCACCCCAGACAACCCCGAGGGATCCCATACTCAAGGGGCGGAGATCTGGGCCAAAGACTATCCCCGTTATTTTCAAGCCCTGGAGCAAGAGCGCACCATTGCTGCCGACCAAGTGGTGGCGGATCCCCGCACCGCCGAGTTCGGCAATTCCTACCTGACAGCAATGGGAGTGGTCTCGATGCTGGATGCCCCCATTCGACTGGAAGGACGGATGGTGGGTGTTCTCTGCCACGAGCACATTGGATCCCCTCGCCACTGGACCTTAGAAGAGCAAAACTTCGCCGGATCCCTGGCGGATTTGGTGTCTCTGGCCCTCGAGATCTCGGAGCGCCGGCAAGTGGAAGAGGAGCTGCGCCAGGCTGAGGAGCGCTATCGCAATTTTTTCGAGAATGCGGTAGAGGGCATTTTTTTCACCGATGCGGCAGGTCGGTATCTCTCCGCCAACCCGATGCTGGCCCAGATCTGCGGCTACAGCTCCCCCGAAGAATTGATGCGCGAAGCGAAAGAGGCGGGCAAGCGGCAGCTCTATGTGGATCCCAGCCAGTGGGAGGAATTTGTGCGGCTATTGCAGGAGCAGGGATCCGTACGCGGCTTTGAGTACCGGCTGCGGCGGCGGGATGGCTCGATCATCTGGGTCCGAGAAAAGGCCCGTTTGGTTAAAGATAAAGCCGGAAACATCCTCGGCTATGAAGGCATTTGCGAAGACATCACCGCCCAAAAGCAGAGCTTAGCCTACATGGAGTTTCGCGCTCATCATGATGCCCTGACAGGTTTGGTGAACCGCGAATCCTTTCGGGAGCGGCTGCAGCAGGCCCTGCAGCAATACTACAGTGAATCTCTGGCCCTCTTCTTTGTGGATTTGGATCACTTCAAAGACATCAACGATACCTTCGGCCACGGTGTCGGCGATGCCCTGTTGCAGGGGGTAGCTGAACGGTTAACCAAGTGCGTTCGCCCTGGAGATATCGTCGCCCGCTGGGGAGGGGATGAGTTCACCCTGCTGCTGCCCCGAATTGGCAGCCCCACAGTGGCAGCGCGTCTGGCTCAGCGGATTGTCGATGCCTTTCAAACTCCCTTCTCCTGCGAGGGCCATTCCCTTTCCGTGACCTGCAGCATTGGCGTCGCCCTCTACCCCCAAGACGGAGTGGAGGCATCTACCCTTTTGCACCATGCCGACTTGGCCCTCTACCAGGTCAAGGAAAATGGCCGCAGCGGCTTTCAGCTCTACCGGCCAGTTTCAGGGATCCCGGCAGCAGTCCGCAACACTATCCTGTAAGCTGGTTGGGTCAGAGGCCCTTCTGGTTTGTGATTTGTGCATCCGGGTCGTAGCTATCGCCGTCTCATTCCCTTTATCCGGCCCCACCTGTGGATGTTGTTGCTGGGGCTAACCTGTACCCTTGGCTTTGTGCTAACCATGCCCGCCCTCGCCTACTTGATCGAGTGGGTGGCCCGCTCCATCGGTGCCGGGGATCTGGGGCAACTGCGGATGCTGGCCTTGATTGGGGTGGTGTTTTTCTTGGTGCGCGGCGCTTTCCAATATGGCCAAGACACCCTGATGGCGAGGGCCTCCTTGCAAATGGTTTTGGAATTGCGCCAACAGATCTATGCCCACCTGCAGGCACTGGATGTGGACTATTTTTCCGGCAGCCGCACTGGCGATCTGGTCTATCGCCTTACGGGGGATCTGGATCGGGTGGGAGAGGTGGTGCAACGATTTTTCCATCGCTTCATCCCCAGCGTGCTCACCATCTTGGCGGTGGTGGCCTACCTGTTCTATCTCAACGGCATTCTCACCTTGACCACCTTGCTGATAGCCCCCCTGATGGGAGCCTTGATCAGTTGGTTTGGGGATCGCCTTTTGTTTCGCTCCCGCCTCAACCAAGAGAAGATGTCGGATTTGGCCGCCCTCTTGACTGAAGTGTTTGCTGGCATCAGCCTCACTCGCGCCTTTGCGGCTGAGGACTACGAAATTCGCCGCTTCAGTGCCATTGCCGAAAGCAACCGCCTGGCCCGGTTTCAGACCGAACAGATGAGAGCCATCCAAGACCCGGTGGTGGGTTTTCTGTACGCCATGAGCGTGTTGGGGGTGTTTTGGGTGGGCGGCTGGCAAATTAGCCAGGGCAACCTGACCGGCAGCCAGTTTCTCGGCTTTATCGCCGGTGTTGCGATGTTGATCGACCCTATTGTTCATATCACCAACAACTACAGCGAGCTGAAACAGGGTGAGGCTTCGGTGGAGCGGATTTTCGAGCTGCTAAACACCCGCTCCCAAATCCGGGAGCTGCCCGGGGCCCGCCCCATGCCTCCCATTCAGGGTTGGGTGGAGTTCGACCAAGTTTCCTTTGCCTACAAACCGGATCAGCCGGTGCTCAAACAGATCAGCTTTCAGGTGTCTCCCGGCGAGATTGTGGCCCTGGTGGGATCCTCCGGCGCCGGCAAATCCACCTTGGTGAGCCTGATTCCCCGCTTTTACGATCCCCAGCAGGGCTGCATCCGCATCGACGGCATCGACATCCGCACCGTCACCCTCAAGAGCCTGCGCCGGCAGATCGGCATTGTGCCACAGGAGATCACCCTGTTTTCGGGAACCATTGCCAGCAACATCGCCTACGGACAAGAGCATTTTGACCTGGAAGCGGTACGCCAGGCGGCCCAGGTGGCCAACATCGACACCTTTATCGAGAGCTTGCCCGATGGCTACGCCACCCGCGTGGGAGAACGGGGGGTCACCCTCTCCGGTGGACAACGGCAACGGCTGGCCATTGCCCGCGCCGTGCTCCTCAACCCCAAGATCTTGATCCTGGACGAGGCCACCTCGGCTTTGGACAACGAGTCAGAAGCGTTGGTGCAGGAAGCGCTGCAACGGCTGATGCAACGCTGCACCGTTTTTGTGATTGCCCACCGCCTCTCGACAGTGCGCACCG
Source organism: Synechococcus sp. R50.1 (assembly GCF_047462115.1). Classification (NCBI taxonomy): domain Bacteria; kingdom Bacillati; phylum Cyanobacteriota; class Cyanophyceae; order Synechococcales; family Synechococcaceae; genus Synechococcus; species Synechococcus sp. R50.1. The sequence goes on from NZ_JANSIN010000028.1 coordinate 20,044, forward strand.
CCCACCGCATTTTCGTCTTGGAGCAGGGGCAATTGCTGGAGCAGGGAAATCACCGAGAATTGCTGGGCAAAGGGGGTCGCTACGCCCAGTTTCACCTGCGCCAGTTTCATTGAACCCTTGGCCTCTGGATCTCCTGGATCTCCCATGCCTGCCGGAAGGGCCGGTAAAACTCCGGATCCGCAGGCGCTCCCCCCGGGATCCCGCAGATGGCCGCCGCAAATTGCACGGCCCGTTGCACCAGAATCGCCTCCGGCCATCCCCGCAACAGCCCCAGGATGGCCACGGCGCTAAATGCATCTCCCGCCCCCACCGTATCCACCAGCTGAGGCGCGGGCACTGGGTCGGCCCGATAGACCTGAGCAGGGGTGATCAGCAGTGCGCCTGCCGCCCCCAGAGTCAAAAATAGACCTTTCAGGTTCAGGTGGGCCTGTAGGATCTGCCCTTGCTCCAGCACGTCTCCGGCAGGGATCCCTTCCAGCCGGGCTACTTGTTCCAGCTCTGCCTGGTTCAGCTTCAGCCAAGTGCAGGTGCGCAGCATCTCCTGGATGGCGTCTGGATGCCACCAGGGATCCCGCAGGTTGAGATCCAGAAACACGGGACAGCCCAAAGCGGGGATCCCCTCTTGAAAGTGGCGATGGGCTGCCTCCCGGCGGGCTGCCAAGCTGCCCCGGTAGAGCAGGCTGGGCTGGAGAGCTTGCAGAGCCCCGATATCCAACTGGATGTAGTCGTAGGCTTGGTCGGGCAAGATGGCGAAGGTGGGGATCCCTTGCTCATCCAGGGTTACTTGAACCTTGCCGGTAGGGTGAACAGAATCCTGCTGCAGACCCTCCAGGCGCAGCCCCTGCCGTCGCAAGGCCCCCAGCAGCTCTCTGGCGGCCTCGTCTTGGCCAACACGACTGAGCAAGAGGGGATCGGATCCCAGCCCCTTGAGGTTCCAAGCCACATTCAAAGCTGCTCCGCCCAGCACAATCTCTGTGGGGAAGCAGTCGAAAAGCACCTCCCCCAAGATGAGCGGCAAACCCAGGGGCACATGAGAGGGATCCATCTTGAGCACTCAGCTAGAAATCGCAGGAGCCCCGTGCTGTACCGGTAGGATCAGTGTCGAGAGGAAAGTCCGCCTCCATGGTTATAATTGTACTGCGGACACCAGAAACGGTTGTTTAAGGCACTGGTAACGGTCGATTGGGGGTGCTGTAAACCACCCCAGAGGCTCGTGGTTGGCTTGCCAACTGCAGGGCTACTAAAAGCCCGCTCTGTACTGCTTTAGCGGTCGGAGTCGGGTAGTTTACGAAGCAGCCGTTGACGTCCGCGGTGCGGAGCCCAATCCCTGGAGCTCCAGGATCTGCTGATAGGTGTTGCTGCGGAACCAACGCTCGATTTCTCTGGCCCGCAGCACCGGCAGCGGATGGGTGCGCCCCACAGTTTGCATCTGCTTCAGCTCCATCTGCCACAGATCCCCGTCCAGCTCATCATAAGTGCGGGCCTGCTCCAAAAAGGCGTCCACGTTCAGCTTGGGGGCCAATTGCGGGGATCCCCCACACAATTTCATCAACACCGAGATCACCGTCTTGGCATCTTGGGCTACCAACAGCGCCGCCCGGTCACAGGTAAACTCGGCACACCGCAGCCAGTGCATCAGTTGATCCTGCAACGCCTGATAAAACAACCCCCCGAAGGGGAGCAAGCTGGTGGAGAGCATGAGAATGTTGGCCATCGTCAAGTAGACCCCGTGATTGCACTTCAAGTGGCCCAACTCATGAGCGATCACGGCCTGAATTTCCGGCGGCTCCAACAGATCCAGCAGAGAGCTGTGCAAGACAATGAAGGGCTTTTTCCCCTGCATGGCAAAGGTGTAAGCATTGGGCGTGGGGTTCTGCCGCACGTAGAGCTGGGGCACCTCCAGATCCAAGATGCGACAGGCCTGCACCAAAAGCTGATGAATTTCCGGCAACTGATGCTCGTTAATTTGGATGCTGGAAGCAATGTTGTCCAGATAAAATATCTGTCCTGCCGTTGAGCCAAGCCAATTTTGAATCAGCAGGCCCAGCCCCGGCACTTGCTGCAGAGAGCGGGTGGCTTGCAGATCCACGGGATGACGAAATTGGTCGGCCCGCAGGCCCAACAGAATCCGAGGTTCTCGTTGAATGGACGACATAGACAATAGACAACAGAGGGAGAAAGGACTTCGGTTACAACTCGTAGGGCACAAACTGGCGGTGGCGATTCAACAAAAATAGCCGCTCCGGCGGCGGATCCGACAGGGTCGGCTTGTCAGTAAAATCAAACGGGTTTTCTCCAGAGGGGATCTCCCAATAGACCACATGATCTTGAATGCGAGTGCCATCGGTAACAAAGCGCCCAGTATCGGCGGCAGCACGCTCAGCGCGGCGATAGAGTCGCCCTTGCCAGGTCAAGTGCGGGGGCAGCCCCAATCCCAAAAACAGTTGCTGCCGACTGGATTCCTGGTTGAACACCGTTTGCAGGCGATCCGCCCAGATCCTTGCCAGATCTGCCGGTTGGGGAGCAGCATGAGCCTCTGCATCGGCTGGAGTTACCTCCAACAGCAGTTGCTGGTTCAAAAGAATCCGAGCGGCTTGAGCTGGGGGATCCCCGCTGCCGGTCGTCGAGGGATTGGGACTGGGGATATCCAGACTGACCTGCACCTGAGGGCTGCTGGCCTGTAGCAAAATCTCTTCCAACCGTTGCTTCAGCAGACGGAGGCGAGCGGGGGCATCGGGGGTGCGCAGGGTCAAAACCAGCTCACTCCCCACCCGAAACTCGCTTTCTGCCCAGGTTGCCTCACTCCGCCAACTCCCCATCAGCCCACCCACGAGCAGGATCCCTGCCCACCTCGCCATCCTTGCCGGCCCCCTTACCGGGGGTGAAGCGCTCCTCTGTGGCCTTGACAAGTTCACTAACCTCGCCTCTCCCCTGCAGGACTCCTTGATCTTAGCCGCTACCCTAGATACATCTGTTCTCTTGACCCTATGCCGTTGGCAAGCTCGGCTTCTTTGTCATTGTTCTAAGGTCATCATGCGGATCCCGACTTCCACCTATCGCATTCAGTTTCATGCTGGGTTTGACTTCGACGCAGCACGACAGATTGTTCCCTACCTGAAGCTGCTGGGCATCAGTGACTTGTATGCCTCTCCCATCTTCCAAGCCCGCAAAGGCAGCACCCACGGCTACGACGTGGTGGATCCCAGGCAGATTAACCAGGAACTGGGGGGAAGCGAAAAGTTTGAGCTCTTGTGGGAAGCCCTCAATCAGCAGGGAATAGGCTGGATCCAGGACATTGTGCCCAATCACATGGCCTACGATGGCCAGAACCAGATGCTCATGGATGTTCTGGAGAGTGGCCCCAACTCAGATTTTGTTGACTACTTTGATGTGAATTGGAATCACTCTTACCTGGGGATCAAAGGCAGAATCTTAGCCCCTTTCTTGGGAGATTTCTACGACAAATGTTTGGAGTCGGGTCAAATCCAGCTTCGTTATGATGCCGATGGCCTAAGTATTAACTACTACAACTTGAGGTTCCCCCTCAATATTGACACCTATGCGGATGTTTTTACCTACAACCTGAGCAAGCTGCGGCGAAAATTGGGACGCAGCCATCCCGACTACGTCAAGTTACTCGGGATCCTCTTCAGCCTGAAATTCATTCCCAGCAAGGAAGATCTCCTAGAGCGCACTGATCAAATTAGCTTTGCCAAGCATTCGTTGTGGGAACTCTACACGTCTAGCCAACCTATCCAGAGCTTTTTTGACGAGAACATTGACATCTTTAACGGCAAGCCAGGGGATCCGTCAAGCTTTGACCTGCTGGATAGTCTTCTGGCGCGGCAAAATTTTCGCCTTTCCTTCTGGAAGGTGGGTGCTGAGGAGATCAATTATCGTCGTTTCTTTACCATTAACGAGCTGATCTCGCTGCGGGTAGAAGATCGCGAAGTGTTTCGCAAAACCCATCAGCTTATCTTTAAGCTTGCAGAACAGGGACGATTTAATGGTTTGCGCATCGATCATATCGATGGCTTGTTCAATCCCGAAGAGTATCTCCATCGCCTGCGGGAACGCTGCCCAAATCTTTACATCGTGGTAGAGAAAATACTAGAGGCCAATGAAAGTCTGCCCCAAAGCTGGCCGGTTCAAGGCACAACGGGTTACGATTTTTTGGCTAAGCTCAACGGCATCTTTTGTCAAGAAGAAAATGCGGAGGCTTTTGACTCTCTCTATCAAAACTTCACAAATCTGCGATATGCCCCAGAGCAGGTTATCGAAGATAAAAAACGCTTGATCATCGAGCGCAACCTGTCAGGGGATATGGATAATCTTGCTTTTTTGCTCAAGCAGATCACCAGCCATCATCGCTATGCCAATGACTTTACCCTCTACAGCTTACGTCGAGCTTTGGTAGAAGTTTTGGTGTGCTTTCCGGTCTACCGCGTCTATATCCACGAAGGGATCCTCAGTCCAGAAGGTCAACAGGTAATTTGTCAAGCCGTGGAGAAGGCCAAGGAGAACCTGCCCGTTTTGGTGAATGAGCTGAATTTTATTCAGCGCTTTCTCTGCCTGGAGTCTCTGGACAATTTATCAGACCAAGAGAAACATGAGCAGATCTATTTTGCCATGCGCTTGCAGCAGTTGGCCGGCCCTCTCATGGCCAAAGGGGTGGAAGATACTGCTTTTTATGTGTACAACCGCCTTTTATCTCTCAATGAAGTTGGTGGGGATCCCTGTCGCTTTGGCCTTTCGGTGCAAGAGTTTCACCGCTTTAATCAAGAGCGGGCAGCTCGGTGGCCTCTGTCCATGAATGCTTCTGCCACCCACGACACCAAGCGTGGCGAAGATGTGCGGGCCCGGCTGAATGTACTTTCTGAAATCCCCGCCGAGTGGGAAAAGCACATCAACCTTTGGCATGAACTGAACCTCGGCTACAAAGTCCGCAGCAAACAAGCCAAGCGCTCAGAACTGCCGGATCGCAATGACGAGTATTTGCTCTACCAGACATTGCTCGGCTCCTATCCCTTCCAACCGGAAGAGGTGCCCCAGTTCGTACAGCGGGTCAAAGACTATGCCATCAAAGCAGTGCGGGAAGCTAAAGTTCACACCGCTTGGCTTCGCCCCGATACCGAATACGAAGAAGCCACTACCGCTTTTATCGAACGGATCCTTCAAGGCCCTAACCCCTTTTTGGAGTCCTTTTTGCCTTTCCAACGGAAAGTTGCCCACTTTGGCATTTTTAATTCCCTCTCGCAGACGCTGATCAAGCTCACCAACCCTGGGATCCCGGATATTTACCAAGGCACGGAGCTGTGGGATTTGAGCATGGTGGATCCCGACAATCGTCGGCCTGTGGATTTTTCCCGTCGCCTCGCCTATCTAGAAGAAATTCAGCGGCGGGTTAAACAGGATCCTCTCCAACTCATTGCGGATTTGCTACTACACCGCAGCGACGGACGCATTAAGCTGTTTCTGATTCATCATGTGCTCAAGGCCCGCCAGGAACAGCCCCAATTGTTTCTCGAGGGCAGCTACATTCCTCTGCAAATCAGCGGATCCCATGCCGCCCACATTGTGGCTTTTGCCCGTCAGCACGGCAAGCAGGTATTGCTCACGGCGGTGCCGCGTTTCCTGACAAAGTTGATCGACGAAACCCAAGATCCTCTGGGAGAATCCGTTTGGGCAGATACCGAAATTCATCTGCCGCGTTGGAAGCGGCTGGACTGGGTGAATGGGCTAACCCAGGAAAGGATCCCTGCCGGCGAAACCTTGCCGGTGGGCGTTGTCTTGAAATCCTTCCCGGTGGCCCTGTTGTGGGGACAATCCCGCTAGCGGCCTAGGCGGGAGCTAGGGCCTGAAAGTTAACGATGCGGGCAAACTCTTGGGGGTCTAGGCTGGCCCCTCCCACCAACACGCCGTCGATCTCAGGCTGGGCCATCAGCTCATCGATGTTGCCGGCCTTCACCGAGCCGCCATACAAAATGGGCAGTTGGGCATTGCCCAGGTGTTGCCGGATCAAGCCGATGACCCGGTTGGCCTCTTGAGCTGCACAAGTCTGGCCGGTGCCGATGGCCCAAATTGGCTCATAGGCAATCACCAAGTTCTCCAGATCGATCCCTTGCAAGGCGCGATCCAACTGCCCCACAATCCAAGACTCGGTCAAGCCTTGCTCCCGCTGCTGCTGGCTTTCTCCCACACAAAGGATGGGGGTAAGGCCGTGCCGCTGGGCGGCTGCCAGACGCCGATTGACGGTTTCGTCCGTCTCGCCGAAGTACTGCCGCCGTTCGCTGTGGCCGACGATGACATAGCGCACCCCCAATTCCGCCAGCATGGGGCCGGAAATTTCCCCGGTAAAAGCTCCCTGATCCTCCCAATGTAGGTTTTGTGCTCCCACGGCTATGTCGGATCCGCGGCTTTGCTCTGCCACCACCGCCAGGTCTGTAAAGGGCACACATAGGATGATCTGCCGCTGGGATGCTGACCCTGACGGCGATGACCGTAAAGCCAGGCCCAACTCTCGCAGAAACTCGCGAGCCTCAGCCTGAGTCTTGTGCATTTTCCAGTTGCCGGCGATGAGGATGGGGCGCAAGATGGATCCTCCCTTAGAGACAACAGAAGGAAGGGATCCCGCAAGCAGAAAGCCCAATAAAACAGTAGGGATCCCAGCTTTGTTTTTTCGTATGACACAGTTTACCAGCAAGCGATCCCGAAAATACGGCGACGGGATCCCTTCTCCGAGCGCCGGTTAACCCTTCAACCAGCATGCAGACGGGACAGGCCAAGACCCAACAGGGAAGGCAGCTTCCTACAGCCCAACGATCTGGGTGTTTTCAAAAGTAGCCAGAATTTCATCCAGATCTTTGTTCTGCAGCGAGTAGGTAGCGGTGGCATCGTTGCCAAACTGAATTTCGTCCCCGTCCTCCAGATCCCGAAATTCCACCCGTTGCCCGCCCACGTAAAGGCCGTTGGTGCTGGGGGTGCCCTGAATGTCTCCGTCGATGATTTGGTAAGTGAACCCATCGGGAGAAGAGGGGGATTCTGTTTTGACCAAAATGGCGTGGTAGCGAGAGGCGTACTGGGAGTCGATGCGAATGCTGTTGCGTGGATCCCGGCCTAAGGAGTAGAGCTCAGCCGTCAACCAGTAGGCTTTTGGCCCATGACGATCCTTGACGATGAGCACGTGATTGAGGGCCGGTCGGCGAGGGGGCGTGGTCATGAAAGGCACCCGCTTGCACAACACTGAGGGCAGGATAGCCAAAACATAACATAGGATCCCCCAGGTGGATCCCTGTGTCCACCGGATAAGTCTCTTCAGGTCGGCATCCCAGGCTGGTGCGGGATCCCCCTGAGCAACAAGAAAGGGTCTGAGTAGATTTTTGTAACAATTCCTCTCATAATAGGATCGACGATGCGGATGGCTCCCTGACCATGAATGGCTCGCAACCGGATCCCGGTGTTCAACCCCGTTCTCCCAAGACACCGAAGATCATTGAGTTGCCGGAAGATGAAACCGATGCGCAGCTCAGCGATCCCCTGCGGATGCAGCGCTACGAATGTCGTTCTTGTGGCTATGTTTACGAACCGGCCAAGGGGGATCAGCTCAATCGGATCCCGGCGGGCGTACCGTTTGAGGAATTGCCAGCCGATTGGAAATGTCCGGTGTGCCGAGCCGGTAAGCGCTCGTTCCAAGCAGTGGGCGCCAAGGGCAAGCCTTCCGGTTTTCAAGAGAACTTGCGCTACGGCCTGGGGGTGAACGTGATGACCCCTGCTCAAAAGAACCTGCTGATCTTCTTGGGACTGGCGCTGGGATTTTTATTTTTGATGAGTTTCTATTTCGTCGAGTGAGGGTCAAGATGTTCAAACCCCTGAGGCTGGTGCTGCTGATTGCTGTCTCGGTGCTGCTGATGGCGGCGGGGATGCCCAACATGCGGGTGGTGCCCTGGGAGCAGGTGGAAGTGCCCACCCAGAACATTCTGCTGGACATTGCCTTCACCGGCACCACCCCTTCCCATGGCTGGTTGGTGGGAGACAAGGCGACGCTGCTGGAATCCCGCGATGGGGGTCTGCACTGGCAGGTGCGGGAGCTGCCGGGTCTGGAGCCGGAAGCCTACCTGGCCTCCATTAGCTTTGCTGGGGCAGAAGGCTGGGTGGCCGGGCAGCCGAAGATCCTCCTCCACACCCTGAACGAGGGATCCGACTGGACTTCCATCCGCCTCAACAACCAACTGCCAGGGGAGCCGCTCTTGATCCAGGCTCTGGGCCCTGGCGCCGCCGAAATGGTGACCAATGTGGGGGCCATCTACCGCACCGAAGATGGCGGTCAGACCTGGCATGCCCAAGTGGATGAGCCGATTGGGGCCATCAAAAACATTGCCCGCGGCCCTGAAGGCGAATATCTGGCGGTGTCGTCGCGGGGCAGCTTCTACTTTCTGTACACTCCTGAAAGTCGCACCTGGAAGCCCTACCCGCGGGAAAGCTCCCGCCGCATTCAAAACATGGGCTTTGGCCCCCACGGCAGCGCTTGGAAATTGAACCAAGGGGCGGAGATCGCCTTTACCGATGACTTCACCTCCGGCCAGTGGTCGTCGCCGCTGCGTCCGGGGCGGGCCCTCAGCTTTGGCTACCTCAATGCCGCCTATCAAAACGACCACGACCTGTGGGTGGTGGGGGGTGGCGCTACCCTGATCCACAGCCCTGACGGTGGCAAAACCTGGGAGCAGGCCAAGAAACTCAGCAACATCCCCGCCAACTTCTACAGTATTGAGTTTTTTGGCCCCCAGCAGGGGTTTATTCTGGGGCAGCGGGGCACCCTCTTGCGCTATGTCAGCTCCAACAACTCCTGAAGATCTAGATCAGATCTTAGGGATCCCTAACCGGCACACGGGTGGACACACGCGCCAAGGATCCAGCTTCACGCCCTCGGCTGCTGGTTGCTGCCAGCGGCACTGGTGGCCACATTTTTCCGGCCTTGGCCGTTGCCGAGCAGTTGCCTGACTGGCAGATCGAATGGCTGGGGGTGCCGGATCGCATGGAAGGGAAGCTGGTGCGGGAGCGGTATCCCTTGCACCGAGTCGTCATGTCGGGCTGGCAGGGATCCCCTCTCCGCAAGCTGCAAGCCTTGGCCCAACTGGCCCGCGCCACCCTACAAGTGCGCCGACTCCTTATGTCGGGACGGTTTGATATTGTCCTGACCACCGGTGGGTACATTGCCGCTCCGGCCATTTTGGCCGCCCGTTCGCTGGGGGTACCGGTGTTGCTGCACGAGTCCAATCGGATCCCGGGCAAAGTGACCCGTTGGCTGGGGAGATTTTGTCAGGTGGTGGCGCTGGGCATGGCGGAGACGGCAGAGCATTTGCCAGGGGTGGCCGCCCAAGTGGTGGGCACGCCAGTGCGGGCCGAGTTCTACACGCCCCAGCCTTTCCCTGCCGACCTCCCCATTCCCGACGGGGATCCCCTCATTGTGGTCATGGGGGGCAGCCAAGGGGCGCGGGGCCTCAACCGCATGGTGGCCACCTGTGCCCCAGCTTGGTTGGAGGCGGGGGCCTGGATTGTGCATTTGACCGGCGGCAGCGAAGCTCAAGATCCGGAAGCCAGGATCCCCAGCCATCCCCGCTACCGGCCCTTTCCTTTCCGTCGAGATGTAGCTGCCTTGTTGCAGCGGGCCAACTTTGCCATTAGCCGCGCCGGAGCCATGAGCCTGGCGGAGTTGCTGACCACCGCCACCCCAGCCATTTTGATCCCCTATCCCTTTGCCGCTGAGGATCATCAGTATCAGAATGCTCTGGCCTTTGTGGGGCGCGGTGGGGGGGTGGTCATGCGAGAATCCGAAGAGAACTTGGACTTGCTGCGGCAAACGGTGTTGACCTGGTTGGCTCAGCCGCAGGTGGTTGCCCAAATGGCCGCCCACTTGCAAGCCACAGCTCCCCCCAATGCCAGCAAGGCCATCGCCCGTCTGTTGCAGGAAATCCGCCAAAGTTCTGCCCGTTAAGCTGTGGTCCAGCAGAGAGTGGATGGTCTTTCCCACTGCCCGCCTGCGCCCGCTCAAGCAGCGGAGCCCCCTGCCCTGCTGGCGGAACTCCCGCCCGCCGACAGGATGGAATCGCTGTTGATGCGGCTAGAACAGTGCTTCGGGATCCCCCAGCGGGCTCCCGATGGGCTTTCCCCCCGCCCGGATCTCCTGGACGAGTTGGTGGGCACGATCCTTTCCCAGAACACCACCGATGCCAACAGCAGCCGTGCCTTCCGCGCCCTCAAAGCCGCCTTTCCCTCTTGGGAAGCGGTCTTGGCTGCCGACCCGGCAGATCTGGCCCAGGTGATCCGCTCCGGCGGCTTAGCCCACCTCAAGGCAGTCCGAATTCAGGAGATCCTGGCTGCCATTCAAGAACGACAGGGATCCCTGAGTCTGGACTTTCTAAGAGAGCTAGACGATGCTGGCGCCCTCGATTTTTTGCTCTCCCTGAAAGGGGTAGGGCTGAAGACCGCCACCTGTGTGTTGTTGTTCGGGCTGGGTCGGGATCTCTGCCCGGTGGATACCCATGTGCATCGAGTGGCCAACCGTCTGGGCTTGGTGCGGGCCAAACATCCCGACGACACTTTTGCTCAGCTTTCCCCTCAGATCCCCAGAGGCAAAGCCTATTCCCTGCACGTCAACTTTGTCCGGCTGGGCAAGCGCATCTGCAAGGCCCGCATGCCCGAATGTGGCCGCTGCCCGCTGCGTCCCACCTGCCCTTCTGGGCGGCAGCGTTGATCCCGACAGCAGGGCTCTATTCTGCGGGCGCAGTAGAAGCATCTGGGATCCCCTCTTGTCCGTTCCTGCCGGCGTCTCTCTCTGCTGGGGGAACTTCCAACTCCAGGGCTTGCCGCACCGATTGAATCTCTTGGGAGAGCAGCACCCGCTCTCGATCCAACAGGCCGACGATCTGCTCCGGGTCTTCCCGCGAGACCACTGGCAATTGGCGCAAATCGTATTCGTACATCGGCTCGGCTGCCACTGCCACCGCCTCATCGGGGAAGGTGGTGAGAACTGGGGATTGGCTGACCTCCTGCACGGTCAGCTCCGCCAACTCCGCCGCCTCCTTGTGGGCCAAGGCCCGCTCCAGGTCTTCCAGGGTGAGAATGCCCCGCAGCCGCTCCTGTCCGTCCACCACCAACGCGCTATGGCACTTTTGCTGCAGCAAACTCTCCAGAGCTTCTCGCAGCGGTGTGTCTTGCCGAAGCAAAAGAGATGGGGGCACCATCACCTCTTGCACCGTCAGCTCTCTAGGCTCCTGCCCAAGGACTCCGTCAAGCGTTGCGTGGCGATAGCGACGGGCGGAAGGGTAGATGGCCGGCGAATGCAACTGCTCCGTCAGCCAGATGCTCAAACCCACTGCCGCCATCACCGGCAGCGCAATGTGATAGTCCCGCGTCATCTCAAACAGCAGCAAGATGGCCGTTAGCGGAGCCCGCACGCTGGCCGCCAACACCGCCGCCATGCCCACCATGGCGTAGGCAGCAGGGGGAGACAAGGCAATCAAGGGCAAAGCTTGAGATAGCACCTGACCGTAGCCTGCCCCCAGCACTGCCCCCATGAACAAAGCCGGGGCAAAGGTTCCCCCCACAAAGCCGCTGCCCAGGCTCAAAGCGCTCAGCAACAGCTTGCCCAATAGGAGCAGGCCCAGATGGCCAAGAGAAAAGGGAACGGCCTGCAGAATCGACTCAATGGTTTCATAGCCCACCCCCAACGCCAACGGGATCCCCAAACCTGCGCAGCCCAGGATCCCGCCCCCCAAAATGGGCTTGCTCCAAGCTGGCCAGGCCGCCAGGGGGCCACTGTTGAACAGGTGCTTGCCCCACTCCAGGGTGTAGCTGAAGGCCATAGAAACCAGGCTGGCCAAAAAGCCCAAGCCGAGATACAGAGGTACCTCCAGCAAGCTGTGGATCTCGTAGTCCGGCAAGACAAAAGCCGGCTGGGTGATGGTGGGCAAAAGAAAAGCGGGTTGTGCCCCCAACCCCACCTGGGCGATCAAGGCGGAGACCACCGCCGCCAACACCACCACACTGACAGCAGAAGTGGTGAAGGTGCGGGCCAAAGCCAGCTCCAGCGCCAAAAACACCCCGGCAATGGGCGCGTTAAACCCTGCCGCCAGGCCAGCCGCTGCTCCGGCAGCCATCAACAGTTGCACCCGCTCCCGCGAGAGGCGTAGGTTTTGCCCCAGCAGGGATCCCAGCAAAGCGCCACTTTCCACACTGGGGGCCTCAGGGCCAAGGGAAGCTCCCGCGCCCAACGAGATGGCAGCCGCCAAGAGCTTGAGCGGGATCCACCAGGGCTGAAGTGCCAAAGGACGAGCAGGACTCACCAAGCCGGAGAGGCTCAAGTTGGGAAAGGGCACAACTGCCCCCAAAGCGCCGATCAGCAGGCCCCCCAGCACCGGCGCCAGAGCCAGTGTCCAGGATCCCAGCAGCCACAGGCCATAGTGTTCTGCAGCCCTGCCGAGGCCATCCACGAGGGTGTCCTGCAGCAGATAGCGCCACCAGCCAATCAAGTAGCGAAATCCAACCACCAACAGCCCCGTGGCCAACCCCACTGCCGCCGCCAGCAGCAGCAGCAGGTTCTCGGAGGAGAGGCGCAGGCGGAGAGCGGGGGCGCTGTTCATGATCGGCTCAGGGGCTTTGGGAAGGCAGGGTCAAGATCTCTACACCGGTTTCGGTAACGGCGACCGTATGTTCAAATTGCGCCGAGAGCTTGCCATCTAAAGTTACCGCCGTCCACCCGTCGGAGAGCACCTTCACCTCCCAGGTGCCCTCGTTGATCATCGGCTCGATGGTGAACACCATGCCGGGGCGGAGTTTCTCCCCTTTTCCTCGCTCGCCGTAGTGGGGGATCTGGGGGGCCGTGTGGAATTGCCGTCCCACCCCATGCCCGACAAAATCCCGCACTACGCTGTAGCCCTGGGCCTCGGCATATTCTTGAATGGCAGCGCCAATGTCGCCGACTCTCCCCCCCGGCTTTACAGCAGCAATGCCCCGCCGCAGACATTCTTCGGTCACCTCCACCAAGCGCCGCGCCCGCTCAGAAGGCTGTCCGACAAAGAAGGTTTTGGAGGTATCGCCATGGTAGCCATCCAAAACCGGGGTGACATCGATGTTGATGATGTCGCCTTCTCGCAGGATCTGCTTGGGGCTGGGAATGCCGTGGCAAACCACGTGGTTGACGCTGGTGCAGATGGACTTGGGAAAGCCATGGTAGCCTAAAGGGGCGCTTCTGGCCCCATGCGCCCGCGTCCATCGCTCGGCCTCGTCGTTAAGCTCTTGGGTGGTGACCCCTGGTCGCACCATCGGCTCCAAGTGCTTGAGCAGATCTGCCGCCAGGCGACAAGCCCGCCGCATTTTCTCCAGTTCCCGCGAAGAGAGCAACACAATGGGCTGAGGGGCTTGCGTGAGCTGGTTCATACCCGTCTGCAAAGCGGATCCCAACTGCTCCCCCCATCGCTGGGAGCGACGGCTGAGGTCTGTCAACAACGCTCGCATGTCTTCCATCATGAGACCTTATCTGTGAAAAGCTCTGTGAAAACGGATGGATCTCTGCACCTGCAGACTGTCCAGGATTGGGTTCTCAGTTGGGATTCTGAATCGCCTTGCGCCCATTCACAGACCCCTGCCGGCCATTTTCTGCCGCCGACGAATCCGCTGCACCAACCACAGCCCCAGAAAATAGCTGACGAGGGATCCCCAAAAACCGACAAACGCACAGCCGACAAACAGCGTGCCCGACATCTCCAAGCCCCACTGCATCCAGTTTTGCCAGGTGGCCGCCACCAGCTCTGTGGTGGGAAGGACAGTTCGGGATCCCAGTAGCCATTCTCCCACCTGGTAGTTGAATGCATAGATGGGCACATAGGTGAAGGGGTTACTCACCCAGGTCCCTGCCGCCGCCGCCAGCTTGTTGCCCCGAAACGGAACAGCCAACACCAGAGCGGCCAACGTTTGAAAGCCGAAGATGGGGAAACAGCCGGCAAAAACCCCTACCGCCAAGCCACGGGCAATTTCTTTTGGCGACGATTGCAGCCGCAACAGGCGCAGATAAAGATAGCGCAGCCAACGCTTCCAGGAAGGATCCCGGCGGGCTAGGGTCGGCCCTGGTTGAGATCCAGAGTAGGATCTGGAATAAAGCTTAAGGGATCCCCAAGAGGGCAGCCTCAACCAAAAGAGGGGGCTCATGGTGGCAAGGGGGCAAATGAGAGAAGGTGTTAAGTCCTGTAAATCCAGTGTATCTTTCCTGCCGTCGGCGACAAAGGGCTATCGGCAAATCTGGGCCGGCAGCACCTGGGTGATGCTGAGGGATCAGTTTGCTCAGTTTACAAAGTAAGCAGTTAGCTGAGCTTGTCCACCAAGGCCAGCAGAAAGTTAAGACTCAAGTAGGAAACCAACACCAGCAAAAACAGGAACAGGGCAATGCTCAGCCCGGATCGCAGGGCAGAGGGCAGGGATCCCGATTTCATTTTGGGATCAGGCTTTTCGGGGGGAGTTGTCATCTGGAGTTCTGGGGAAGACTGTGAATCTAGGATCCCATCTTGGCTGTGCAGGTGTACCCATCGGCTTACTTTCCGAAGATTGAAGGCCTGATACATTTACGCTGAACACTGCTGAACATCACTGTTCAACTATGCAGCGATAGCATTCTGTTTGTTTCCAAAC